>NZ_JBDVOT010000142.1:0-20910 GCF_039968975.1 Maribacter sp.
CTTTTAATAGAAGTTCCATCTAAAGCAACATTTACCGAAGCCAACTCAATATCATCTTGAGCTTCAAATTTTATAGTAATGGTTGCTAGTTCTTCGTTCACTTTTACAGCTAAACCTTCTGTAGGTGAAGTAATAGTGATACTAGGAGCTTTTTCATCTGCACCAGGGTCAACTTCAGTAAGTGAATCTATACCGTCTTCACAGGCAACCAAAATAAAGGTAGCCAACAAAAAAGTAATTATGTTTTTAAAATGTTTCATCGTTGTTTGTTTTTAGTTAGCTATTTCACCCAATATTGGAAACTCGTCAATCTGATCTTGATGATAGGTAACAAAAGCCTTGTCTTCAGTAAATGTTCTTCCATCAAAACTTAATTCATCGTACCTACCTAATCTAACCATATCAAAAAAGCGCTTTCCCCATTCCATTGAAAGCTCGGCATATTTTTCATCTATAATCTGGTCAAGTGTTACGCCACTTAAAGGTGCCATATTTGCCCTTGAACGCACCAGATTAACTGCCTCGTCAGCAGTCATGGTCGAATTATTTGCTCCTTGCACCAATGCTTCTGCGTACATCAACAATGTTTCTGAGTAACGAAAGACAATATTGTTCTTATTACTACCATATTCTGTACGACCAGGTATTAATTGATTTGTTGGCAAATAGTGCTTTCCACTTGAAAATATAGAGCGCACGGTAGAGGTGTTTTCATCACCATCTCTTGTAGTCGGCGAAACAAATGATGGTAATGTTTCTGCTGTGTAGGGTGTAGTGGCGATTAAACTGTCAATACCTTTTTGGCTAAAGAAAACAGAAGTTTCTAAACGCTCGGTTTCACCTCTATCAAGCATGAATTCAACATATTTTAAGCTAGGTTCAAAAAAACCCCACCCGTTGCTAGAGCCATCAACTTCTGGATTCCATGAGTTGGGACCGTAAGGAGCATATAAATGACTAATTCTGTCTCCTTCACCATTTCCAAAATCAGAGTATTGAAATTCGAATAAATTTTCATCGCTAAGCTTACCTGGTGTTTTGAATAATTCATAATAATCAGGATACAATGTAAATTTTCCCGAAGCAATTATTTCACCTGCAGCATCTGCAACGGCTTGGTAGTTCTCCAGTTCTTGATTAGCTTCTGCCTTAATCATTAGAGCGGTGTATTTGGTAACTCCGCCAGGTAAATCTGTACGTTCATTTGGTCTTAAATCAAGTAAGAAAGGTATTGCTTCATCCATTTGGTCAGAAATGTGTTGCATTACTTCATCTTTACTTGGTACCGATGTAACATCTGCAAAATCGTTTAGATTTGAAGAAGTTGGAATAAATACCGAACCATATACCTGTGACAATTGAAAAAGTAGCACAGCTCTAAGTACTTTTGCTTCTGCGATATATTGATTGCCCTTTGCGATACCTTCGTCATCGGCAAACTCCATATATCTTTGTATCTGTTCCATACCTGTATGGGCACCTATGATATCACCGTAATACGTTTCCCATAATGTTCTAGAACCGAAAAAAGAGTTGTCATATACATAGCGATCTTGATTTATTAAACCCTGTTGATCACCAGCAGCGTTAACATCATCCCCTCTTGTAGCAACTACCAATGGCTGCTCCCAACCTCTATCAGCAACAGATTGGTAAACTCCTACAAGAGACAAAATCATATCGTCTGTCTGAGAGAAATCTGTTCCTCCGGCAAAATTATTGTTCAATTCAGGTTGGTCAAGTTCGTCTGAACAACCTAGAAGTACAGTACCTAGAAAGGCTAAAAGCACTGTTAGTTTGTTAACTTTTAAATATTTCATAGCTGTATTTTTAAATTTTAATATTTACACCAAATGTGTACACACCTGGTATTGGATAGGTTTGGGTATCTCTACCATCTGAAACCTCAGGGGTAAAACCATTGTAATTGAAGAATGTCAACGGACGTTCTGCAGTGATGTAGAATCTAATATCAGGATTAAATTTTCCGTTTAACTTAGGTAGTGTATACCCCAAAGTTACGTTCTGTAGTCTTACAAAATCTCCTTTTTCTACAAAAAAGCTACTTAAGAACTGGTTGCTCCAAGGGTTTCTAATTCCTCTTGCCGATGGATAGCTATTAGTACTACCTTCACCGTTCCATCTATTTATAGCAAAATCCCTATCAATATTGGCATCTGGAGTTTGACGAATAGCAAAACGCTTCTGGTTGGCGATTACATTACCACCTTGCCCAATGACATTTAGGTTAAAATCCCACGCCTTATAATTCATTCCTAAGTTGAATCCGAATGAATAAGTAGGAAGGTAAGAACCAAGATCAACTCTATCTTGTGCATCTATTACCATATCTCCATTTTGATCTACAAATTTTAAATCGCCAGGAGCAACGGTCAATCCATCGGCAATAGCAGCTTGTGCAGCAGGGTCAGATTGAATTTCTTCATCAGTTTGATATACTCCATCAACTTTTAATCCGAAAAACGGACTAATAGTACTACCTACGACCGTACGTTGGGCAGTGTCACCTCCAGAAGTAAGATTCTCTTGTCCTGCTAAATCTAGGACTTCATTATCTAAAGTTGAGAAGTTACCGCCTACACTGAAGCTAAAGTTATCGGATACTTTCTGATTCCAGTTGGCAACAATTTCAAAACCGGAGTTTCTGATAACACCAACATTTTGTCTGGTTTCCCCAGGAACTAATAATCTAGATACCGGTATAACAGCGTCACGAGTTTCTCTAACGTAGTAGTCAGTATCTAATGTTAATTTATTATCGAATAACCTAGCAGTTAAACCTACGTTGGTTTCTGCGGTTACTTCCCATTTTAGGGCTTCAAAATCACTACTGGTTACAAGACCAGGATAGCGAACATCCCCAAATGCACCATCTACCGCATCAGACGTAATTCCACCAGTACTAGAGTCAACATTGGCATTGCCCAATTCACCCCAACTGGCTCTAAGCTTTAAAAAGTTTATAACGTTACTGTTCTCTAAGAAAGATTCTTCAGAAACTACCCAGCCTACACCAACAGTTGGGAAATAACCCCATTTTTCTTGGTATTTACTAGTACCATCAGCTCTAAACGTACCATAAAGGAGGTATTTGCTGTCAAAGTTATAAGCAATACGACCAAAATAAGAGAAGAAGTATTGTCTAACACCGTCATCACCAACACCATCAATATCAATTGAATTGGCAAGGTCTAAATAATAAGATTCATCACCAATTCCTGGACCGTTAGGAAAATTAAGACCTTTAGCCTCTAATAGCTCATAAGAGCGGTCCCTGTAAGAAGTACCTACCAATGCAGTTAAATTGTGTTTGCCATAACTGTCATTATAGGTTAAGGTATTATCCCAAGTTTGCTCAGAAAATGTTGCATTCCTTTTTATTAATTCTGCATTTTCCCTAAAAGCGTTACCGTTTCCAAAAAAGTAAGGTAAACGTACTTCTCTAGTTTTGGTAGTTTCAAAGTTGTGATAAAAAGCAGTTTTTAAAGTCAATTTATCAGGTACTAATTGGTAGTTAAGATCAACCGTTGTTAGTGTATTTCTAATCTTGTCTCTATTTTCTGTGTTTTCCATTACAGGAAACGGATTCTGTGTACCTCTATAACCTAAATCTTGTGCATTGGCATAAGGTCTTGGGTATGCTTCTGTTTTTGAAGGGTCAAGAACAGGCATTGTAGGAGTTGCATAATATGCTAATGCAAATGCAGTATTTTCAGGTTTGTAACTTGTTGCATTACTAAATAGAGTAGAAATACCAATATCTAATCGGTCGGTAATGTCAACATTGATTTTAGAACGTATATTGAATCTTTCGTAATCGTTCTTCATATTCAAAATGCCTTCTTGTTCAAAGTAATTTAACCCTAAAGAATAGGTTACGGATTCAGTACCACCGGCAACACCTACACTATGATTTTGCTGTAATGCGTGACGTAAAATAAGATCGTACCAATCTGTATTTACATCAGGTACATTAGGATTAATTCTGCTTCTACCATAGCGTTGAATAGCATTTTCTATGGATTGTGCTTCTGCATCAGAGCCAGATTCTCTTGCAAGGGTTGCAAACTGTTCTGAATTTGATAGTTTAACAACGTTTTGCGCTATCTGTACACCCTGATATCCATTATAAGTGATTTCTGGTTTCTGATTTATTTTACCAGATTTGGTTTCTATCAGTACCACACCGTTAGCTGCACGAACTCCATAAATTGCGGAAGCTGATGCATCTTTAAGTACAGAAATAGTTTCAATATCTTCTGTATTTAAAAAATCGATATCATCGAAAAAAGTCCCGTCTACTACATATAAAGGGTCAGAAGCACCACCAACATAAGAGCCAATACCACGAACACGAATAGTAGGTCCTGTACCAGGTGCGCCACTACTAACCACTTGAAGTCCCGCTACTTTACCTTGCAGTGATTGCATGGCGGCACTAGTAGGAGTTCTTGTAATATCTTCAGTCTTAATCGTTGTAATAGACCCCGTAAGATCTGCTTTTTTCTGGGTACCATAACCAACGACTACAACTTCTTCTAAAGCTTGAGAATCTTCAGATAAAGATATATCTATAGTTGTTTGCCCATTCACAGCGATTTCTTGAGTAGAGTAACCGATGTAACTAATTACTAGTGTACCATTATTGGGTACATCGTTTAATGCATATAAACCGTCAAAATCAGTTTGGGTTCCTGTAGTAGTACCTTTTACGATAATACTCGCACCTGGTAATGGTTGCCCACTATCGTCGGTAACAGTTCCCGAAACCGAAATTCCATTTTGCGCAAAAACCGTCAAATGGCTTAGTAAAATGCAGAATGTTAAAAATTTGATTCCTATTTTCATAATTGTTTAAAAATTGAGTTGTAAAATTATCAAGTTGTTAATTTCAGCAGCAAGTTATTAAAACAACTTGCCCATATTTTTTATTGAACTACATAAAAAGTACATCAATAAGGTATATGGCGAGAAAACCCTTTAAAATGGGAATTTGCAGTAGTAGATGTGTTAATATAAAAGTAAAAATTAACGTAGTGATGTAGTAATGATGTATACAATTAACGCATAATTAATATGTGTAGTAATTTTAAAAACGGAAAAAACCTGTTCTATTTAAATTTAATGAGATAGTTAGATAGGTTTTGAGAGCTGTCAATATTCAATTTTTTACGAAGGCGGTACCTATGTATTTCCACACCCCTAATAGAAATACCCATTAAAGGAGCAATCTCTTTTGTAGTATGATTCATTTTAAGGTAAGCACATAACCGTAAATCTTTTGGGGTAAGTTTTGGGTATTTTTTTAAAAGGTTTTCAAAAAAGTCTTCATGTAATTCTTTAAAACTTACCTCAAAATGTTTCCAATCTTGATCTTCGTTCATAGAGCTATCCAGTTTTTTTGAGAGGGATCTAAAACGTTGCTTATTGGAAAATGATTCTTGGTTTAAGGCAATTAGGTCCTTTAGTTCAATAATAAGCTCATTTTTCTTGGCAACACTCATAGTTGTCCTTGCTAGCTCTGTCTGCTTTCTTTTAATTTCTTTTTCAAGTTTCTCTTTCTCCATTTGAGCCAAATGCTCTTCTTGCTCTCTCTGCATCTGAATTTTTAGGAGGTTATGTTTTTTTGCCAATTTATTTCTATTATACCAACGAACGACAAGAATAATAGCAATAAATAATAGTAGGTAGGCAAGTAAGCTCCAATTGGAAAAATACCACGGACGTAATATTTTAAAATCAATTATTTTAGGTTCAGATAGCTCATTGCCTATGCTTACAGTATGTATGTTTAATGTATACGTGCCAAATGGTAAATTTTGTAGGTTAATATCACCATAGTCAAAATAACTTGTCTGTTCTATGGTGCCGGTAAGTTGATAGTAATAGGTGCATTGCTTAATGCTACCAGCTGCAACAGCTATTTTTATGTTCTTTGATTTATTAAAAGGTATTTTGTAAAGATCTTCATGTATGGTGTAAGTTTCTTGATCATCATTAAAAGAACTTATTCTTGGTGTTGGTAGTTCTACATTTTGCAATTCTTTTTTAAACCTGTTCAGGTTAAGTTTGCCAAATCCATCAGTGAGTGTAAAGTAATACGTTGAATCATTATAGTTTACAATAGTTTCAGTTTCAATGGCCAATCTTTTTCTAAGTTGTGCATCATCTAAAGTAAACTGGTTTTGAGCTAAATCGGTGTGAATTATTTTCTTCTGGTTATCATTATCAAAAAACCAATAACTTGTTGCATTGTAGTTTACCAAGTCCATATTCTTATAATCTTGAAACTCATCAAACTCAGATATTACATCTGATATAGGGTCATATTTGAACCAATTACCTTCACTAGATAGTATGATTTGGTTCTTAATATTATATAATTTGATATTATAAGTATTAGGTATTGCTCCTGTTTTAATCTCTTTGAACTCCAGTACTTTGGTATGTGTGTCGTTCATTTTAATTTTGAAAAGTCCTTTATAAGGATGAGCTGCCCAAATTGTATTTGCATTTTCAAAGCACAGTTGTTTTACGGGGAAATCAATTCCGGTTATACGACTAGTTTGCCAATTTCCATTTTCATCTTTTATAAAATTTGCCAAGCCAGTGTAAGTGCCTTGAATGTAGGATGATTGAGTTTCAGGAACTTTAACTATTTGATATCCTCCAGATATATCCGAAACCTTACTTAGAACTCCATTTTTTAAAATGAAGGTGCCGGTATTATGCCCGCAAAAGAGGTCACCATCAATAATTTTTAAATCCCAAACATGACCTTGAGATCCAGGTACAAATTGTAGTTGATTATCTCTAAAATAATAGATACCTGTATTACTGCCCAGGTAAAGTTCATTCTCATAATCTACCAAATCATATACAGTACCCAAAACACCTGAATGATCAGTGTAATAGGTGATGGGGTTATTCAATTGAATTTTATCTATACCATTATCAAGACCTAACCAAAGTTGCTCTTTAAATTGTAGCATAGCCAAAACAGTATTGTTTTGAAGTCCTAGGGCTTTGTTTAAGTTTTGAAAGGTATTCGATTTGGTGTTGTAGGTGTAAACTCCGTTTTTAATGGTGCCAAATGCAATGGTGTTGCTATCAAGTGATAATACTTTGTTTAGTTGATGCTCTTTAAGTTCATTGTTAATGGTGTCATCTAATATTTTTACTTGTTCATCAATAAGTAAAAAGCAACCGTTTAGTTTGGTGCCAATGATTAAATCGTCTCCGAAAGGGACCATATCTACAATAGTCTTTCCTTCTAATATTTCTTGAGATTTTAACGGAGTAAGGGTATTGTTTTTTATCCAGTATAATCTACGCTGTTCACCTGCAACAATAATTTGATTTTTGTACTTGGCTATATTGGTAACAACAAAGGGAGCATCTAAAACAGAAATCTTTTTATTTTTATAAATGTATACGGTGGAAAAAGATCGAAATATGACAGCATCGTCAAGTTGTATAATTTGCCAAAATTCTTCGTTTGTAAATTCATGATCCTTAATTAAATGTGTCAACGATGTGTAGTTTAAAGAACCATAGTCGTTCATCTTCCAGAATCCGAATTCTTCATAAGATCCAGTAAATATTTTACCGTTTACATAAGCCACTGACCGAATAATGGTTTTGTTCGGTAATTTATTGAGTGTCCAGATTTCACCATTAAAATGAAGCAAACCACTATTATTGGCAGCATATAATTCGCCATTATCATCAATAGTAAGACCCCAGTTTTTGCTAGCAGCATTGTACTCATAGCTGCTGTAGTTTTGAATAGGAGGGGAAAGGTTTTGCCCTAAAATCCAGCTAGGAATGATAAATATTATGATGATAAGAAGTACTCTAATGTTCATTTATTTAATAAAGTATAGTAATTAGCTCTTATGATAAAGATAGTAGAATCATAAGGCACGTAAAACTAGCATAAGTTAAAACAATATAACTTTTGCCGAATAGGTTAAAATATGACGGTGTTTATAATTCTCGAATTGTAACGCCATTTGTATTAAATAAATGTTTAAAACCTTAATCGTTTTTATAAAGTTGAATTTTATAATTTCATTTTCTTCTAAAGTTTGCAAAAAAGTTCCAAGGGTCAATCTGAAATTATTTCTATTTCTAGGGCTTGTATTGATGACTATTTCGTTTAAAAAATTAAGCAACATTTTTTTAGTTAACTGAGGGGTATGTGTAACATTTGGATAATTTTCTGATAGCCATTTTAAAAAAGTTTGACCTTTAATTCGATAATCTTGAACTGTTCTAGCTTTAACTTGATTTTTCTTCAGCTTTAAAACGTAATCGAAAGCATCTTTTAGGGGTATTCCTAAATCCTTTGTTTCCGATTGAGAGGGCAGTTCTTTATTCGATATTTTGTTAGTAGACCCTGTATATTCAGTTTTGATTTTTTCTGCTTTATTGTCTGCTCTTACTTGCTTTGAATCTGTTTCTTGAATTTGGTCTACAGATTGATTTTCCAAAGGGCTATAGCCAGATCTCAATAATTTTAATAAATTTTTACGGTATGAGGTTAGAATTGTTAATCTATCTGCCTTTGTTTTATAATTATTTGCCTTGCCATAAATATTTTTCATTCGTTCCAATTTATTAGTTTTTGGATTTCTAAATGAAAAATGGACATACCACCTTTTAGAAAGGTCACCTTTGGCGGTATAGATTTTTGGTACTGAAAAATTTGGTTTTGTAGACAAATCGTGTTCACTTTCGTGTTCAATTGTAATTGCATGCAGAAATATAGACATAAAAAAACGGTTTAGATTGAACTAAACCGTTGTTTTACTTGAATTCACTAATGTAGCGAGAGGGGGGCACGATCCCCCGACCTCCGGGTTATGAATCCGACGCTCTAACCAACTGAGCTACCTCGCCATATTATTTTAAACGGCTGCAAATATAGTGGTAATTTTTTTGTTCTTCAACAAAAGTTGATTAAAAAAATAATACTCGTCATTTATTTTTTTATCATTTATAAATATATATATTGCCCATATTAAAGTAGCATGCACATGAGCGATAAAATAAAATTTGAAATAGAGTTTGTAATTCAGTCTTCACCACAGATGTTATATCAATACTTGGCAACGCCATCTGGACTATCAGAGTGGTTTGCAGATAATGTAAATTCTAGAGGTGAAAAGTTTACATTTATATGGGATGGAGCTGAAGAAGAAGCTAAATTATTAAAAAGAAAAACAGACGAGTTTGTACGTTTTGCTTGGGATGAAGCAGAGGATGATAGTTTTTTTGAAATGAAAATAATTGTAGATGAAATCACTAAAGATGTTTCGTTATTTATAACTGACTTTGCAGAAGATGACGAAATTGATGAATCTAAAATGCTTTGGACCAACCAAGTATCAGATTTAAAACAGGTGTTAGGATCATCTTAAAAATAGCCTTATTTACAGTATCTTTGAGCCTTAATTTTTTAAGGCTTTTTTTATGTTCAATTTTAATGGCGAACTTCTTGAGGATAACACTTCTTTTTTAAATGAAAATAATAGGGGAGTACAGCTTGGTGATGCCGTTTTTGAAGAATTACGTGTTCTAAACGGTGACATTATTTTTTTAGAAGATCATTATTTACGCTTAATGTCTTCCATGAGAATTTTAAGAATGGAAATTCCTATGAATTTTACAATGGAGTTTATGGAAAAGGAAATTCTAAAATGTATCACTGAGAATGATTTAAAAGAAGCCAAGCAAATAAAATTCAACGTTTTTAGAAATAGCCAAAATGATTTTTCTATTTCTGATAATACCATTTCTTACTTTATTACAAGCAAAACATTAAAGAATCCGTTTTTTATTCTAAATGAGGACTCCTATGAAGTTGAACTTTTTAAAGATTTCTATAAGAACTCTAGCATGCTCTCTAATTTAGATTCTAATAACAAAGTATTAAACGTTGTAGGTGCTATTTACGCTCAAGAAAATGATTATCAAGATTGTTTGTTGCTTAATGAAAGAAAGCAGGTTATAGAGGCTTTAAATGGTAATTTGTTTGTGGTTAAGGGCAGTCAAATTAAAACTGCACCTGTAACAGATGGTTGTACAAATAGCATTTTAAGAAAAAAGCTCGTTGATATTATTAATAAACTAAATGATTTTGAATTTTTAGAAGATAGTATTTCGCCTTTTGAACTTCAAAAAGCAGATGAATTGTTCATTGTAAATAATATTGACGGTATTGTATCTGTAACAAAATATAGAAAGAAGAAATTTGTTAATGCAATTGCAAAAAATCTAATAGGTAAATTAAATGCAGCGGCAAGAATGTCTTTGACTAAAAGTGTTTAGTTTAAGCTAGGGTTTTCTGGTGCGTTAGACCATAATAAATAATCACCACCTAGCTGTATCATGTTTTCTTTCCAAATTGCTTTTGCAGCTTTTTGTATAATTCTGCTTTCATGCTCGTTTTCTACGACAATCCACGATTTAGAGGTCAATTCTTCATTTAATTGTAAGGAAGACCAGCCAGAGTAACCTAGGAAGAATCTAATATCATCTTCAGAGATAATCCCTTTATTAATAAGCTCTACGGTTTTTTCAAAATCACCGCCCCAATAAATGCCATCTGAAATCTCTACGCTGTTGGCTATTAAGTGAGGTACTTTATGAATAAAATAAAGATTGTCTTGTTCTACAGGCCCTCCGTTATATACTTGAAAAGGGATTTTAATTTCTGTTACGAGTTCGTTAATATGGTATTCTAATGGTTTGTTTAAAATAAAACCAACAGAACCATCATTGCTGTGTTCTGCTAACAATACAACGGATCTATTGAAAGAAACGTCTCCTGTTAAAGACGGTTCGGCAACAAGTAATTTTCCTTTGGTTGGCTTTAATGCGATCATATATTTACTATGATTATATACCTAAAGTAAGACAATTCTGTCTAAATGCAAAAACATAGAAATAAAAAAAGCGCCAATTAAGGCGCTTTTAATAAATTTATCAGTGTAAAATTAGTTTACAGCTTTACCTAAATCAGCACCTGCTTTAAACTTTACTACATTTTTAGCAGCGATTTGGATAGTTTTTCCAGTTGATGGATTTCTACCTTCTCTTGCATTTCTTTTAGATACGGACCAAGAACCGAAACCTACTAAAGAAACTCTATCTCCTTTTTTAAGAGAATTTTCAACATTTCCCAAGAAAGATTCCAATGACTTTTTTGCCGCAGCTTTTGTGATGCCAGCGTCAGCTGCCATTGCATCGATCAATTCTGTTTTGTTCATAATGTGATAATTAATTGTGATTAAATAATTTATACCTACTAACAAATTTATATGGATTTCTGAGCAACACAAGTAAAACAAGGGGAAATCCCTTGTTTTGTTGATAACTCAGCGTGTTTGTTAATAAAGTAGGTTTTTTTTTACGTTTCTCGCAGCCCAACAAACACGGGGTCTCACCCCATTTTTGCGTTTTTTTCTAAATTCAGACCATTTAACAGATCTCTCACAAACATCCTTTTCTTACCTTGAAGTTGTATTTCTTCAAGATTTAAGTATCCGCCTTGCACTGCAACTTTCATATGTTTTTTAGTAAAAATCAGCGATCCGGTTGGCAAGTCATGTTCTTCAACTTCTATACTTGCTTTATAAATTTTGGTAATTATGGTTTGGTCACCGTTTGTTAATGTTGTCCAAGCCGCAGGGTATGGACTTAAGCCCCTTATAAAATTGTATATGTCCTCTGCAGTTTTGCTCCAATCTATTTCACAGGTTTCTTTAAATATTTTGTGCGCATCTTTTAAATCATCTGAGTTTGGTTGTTTTGTAGTCTCAAAATTTCCTTCTTGAATTCTTGCAACTGTTTTTACAACGGTCTCAGCACCTAGGTGCATCAACTTATCATGTAGGTCTTCTGCATTATCTGTTTTTTCTATAATTGCTTCATCTTGCATTATTATGGCGCCGGTATCAATCTTTTCATCTATAAAGAATGTTGTCACCCCTGTTTTTGTTTCTCCGTTTATAATAGCCCAATTAATAGGTGCAGCGCCTCTATATTGTGGTAATAAGGATGCGTGTAGATTAAAGGTCCCGTATTTTGGCATTCCCCACACAAGCTTTGGTAGCATTCTAAAGGCAACTACTATTTGTAAATTGGCATTTAAAGATGCTAGGGTGTTTAAGAAGTCAGGGTCTTTTAAATTGGTAGGTTGTAAGATATTTAGGTGATGTTCTACGGCATATTTTTTAACTGCAGATTCATTTATTTTACGTCCTCTTCCGGCTGGTCTGTCTGGTGCAGTTATAACACCAACTACATTATAATTCTCTTTTACCAGTTTGTCTAAAATGCCTACAGCAAAATCTGGTGTTCCCATAAATACAATTCTCAATGCTTCCATATTATAATAGTTGGTATTCGTTTGTAGTGTTTAATGATATAAAGTTGTCTTCCAAAAGTTCTTGCAAAGCTGTAATTACTATTTCTTGTGTTGTGTTCAGTCGTTGTTGTAATTCTCTAGAGTTTGCGGTTTGTTCTTTTAATATTTGAATTATTTTAATTTTGGCATGCACAACATCGGTATTGCCTATCTTCTGGCTTAGGCATACATTGCAGATACCACATTCTTTTTCTTGAACTTCACCAAAGTATTCCAATAACTGAATACTTCTACATATACTGTCATTTTCAATGAAGTTCAACATCTTTGTAACCTTCTCTACTTTAAGCTGGTTTTGTTCTTCTATATTCTTCGCGAACATGTTTATGGTACGGTCATCGTCTCTTGGTACTAAAAAGACCATTTCTAAATCACTTGACACACTTTGGTATTCAATAATTTCATCTTTTGCCAACACCTCAAAATTCTGATGTATTAATGATTCTGGTAGTGATGTTTTTTTGGATAATAAATACGTGTTTATTTGAGTGTCAAATTCAAAGAGACCGCCATAGGTTCGTAATACTACTTTTATAAAATCGGCAAGTTTAGCATTAGTATCAATATATCGATACAATGTATCCTTATCCGTAATAAATTTAATGGTGATTTTTTTAGAGAAATTTTCAGATAATGATAATACAGAATTTCTGTCTAGTAGCTGTAATGCATTGTAAGTTAAAAATGTATTCAGTTTGTAGATGCTACAGAATTCGTTAAAATTAAGATGGAATTTTGCTTCTGTAAATTCTCCATATCCTATTTGAAAAAAAGTATTTAACTTTCTGTAGATCATTTTTACGTAAGCTACATCAGGTAAAATTTCAATGAATTGCTTTTTTACTAAAACCTTATCAGTGGTATTGGTAAGTAATATAGCCTTGGCAAAAGCACCATTTCTACCAGCTCTACCTGCTTCTTGAAAGTAATTTTCTAAACTATCTGGAATTTGGTAATGAACTACCAATTCAACATCTGGCTTATCTATGCCCATACCAAAGGCATTGGTAGCAACCATGATTTGAACTTTATCTTGTAACCAAAGATTTAAGCGTTCGGTTTTCATTTTCCGATCTACACCGCCATGGTAAAAGGTTGCCTTCAAGTTATTCTGTACAAGATATCTAGATAGTTCTTCTGCTATACGTCTGCTTCTGACATATACAATGGCACTATGTTCTATTTGTTGACAGTATTGCTTTAAGCGACCGTTTTTATCTTCGGTCATTATCACTTCAAAACCAATATTTTTTCGAAAAAATGAATCTTTGACTACAAAAGGATAGGTAAGCTCTAATGATGTGATTATATCTTCACTAACTCTTTTTGTAGCCGTGGCTGTAAGTGCTACCATGGGTGGGGTGGGGTGAAGCTCTCGCAATATGGAGCAGCTTAAATATGCGGGTCTAAAATCATGACCCCATTGAGAAATACAATGTGCCTCATCTATAACGAACATAGACACGTTCATGGCTTTTATGCGTTCTTGAACCAGTTCTTGTTGCAAGCGTTCTGGAGAAAGATATAAGAATTTATAATTGCCGTAAATACAATTATCCAATAACTTATCTACTTCGGTAAATTTGAGTCCGCCTTTTAGACCTATAGCCTTAATGCCTAGTTTTTGAAGGTTGTCTACTTGATTTTCTATTAATGCTACTAACGGCGAAATAACTATGCAAATACCTTCTTTCATTAAACCCGGTACTTGAAAGCATAGAGACTTGCCACCACCAGTTGGCAATAGGCCTAAAACATCTTGACCATTAGATATGGCATTGATAATTTCTTCTTGAGAGCCCCTAAAGCTGTCAAAACCCCAATATTTAGATAAGATTTCTTTTGGTGTATTACTCACCCGTTTTGTTTATAAAATCTACAACAAATTGCATACGATTTTCAATAGTACCAAAAGGAACTTCTATTGGTGTATACCCCAGATTAATATATGTGTTTTCAAGCTTTTCGTGTATTCCACAAGCTTGTTCAAAATTTTCCATTCGTTCATTATCTTGAACATAAATTTCCTTCCAAGGTGGTAAAATCAATACCTCGTCATATCTGTGTTCTAGGCATAAGTCTGCATAATGTTGCTCAGATGGTTGACCAAAATAATCCATATATGCAATAACATCCGGTAAGCCGCGATCATAGAATAAATGATCTTTTTTTATATTTTGACCATTGATGAAATGTTGTAAACGGGCATTGATCAACTCATCGTTAAAACTTTTAGAATCTTCAACGAAATCAATAGGGTTTACTAATTTTTCATCTAATGCAACATCGCCTAAGGCGTCTAAGGTCATTGTTCTGATCACTTCATGAAAACAATGGTAGCCATTTTCTTCAAGTGAAGATATTAGCACTGTTTTTCCCGTTCCCGGACCTCCTGTTACAACAATTCTCTTGCTTTTCAAACTCATAATTTATGAAAGCAAAAGTACAATAATCAACAGTATTAAAAAACTGGTACATTACACTTATCTTTGCATAAAATACTAGTGATGGACGAAAATAACCCAGAAGAATTTTATAAAAAATTACACGAGCAATTAACAGAAACATCAAAATGGCCTTCTAACTATCTGTATAAATTTATTGTAGAGACAGAAACGGATAAAATTGATAAAATAAATACCATTTTCGATAATACTGGTGCGGTTATCAATTTAAAGAAATCTAAAAACGGTAAATATACCAGTGTTTCAATAACAGTGAATATGAAAAGCCCAGATGCGGTTATAGAAAAATATAAAGAGGTGGGTAAGTTAGAGGGCGTAATATCCCTGTAAAATAGCATTTCATCTATAATTTTCTTAATTTGGCATCGTTATAAGAATACTTCTCAAACACAATAAGCTAAAATTTTCAATTTGCAATTAGTAGAAAACCTAGAATATAATACAGAGCGTGAGCATTTGATTATACCAGAGTATGGCCGTCATTTTCAAAAAATGGTGAACCATGCAATATCAATTGAAGACCGTGAAGAAAGAAATAAAGTTGCGCAAGCAATTATAAGCGTTATGGGAAATATACAACCCCATTTGCGCGATGTGCCTGATTTTCAGCATAAACTTTGGGATCAATTATTCATTATGTCCGATTTTAAGTTGGATGTAGATTCTCCTTTTCCTATTACCTCTAAAGAGATTTTAAGAAAAAGACCTGATGCCTTAGAGTACCCTCAAAACTTTCCTAAATATCGTTTTTATGGAAACAACATTAAACGTATGATTGATGTTGCCGTTGAGTGGGAGAAGGGTGATAAGCGTTCCGGTTTAGAATATGCGATTGCCAATCACATGAAAAAGTGCTACTTAAATTGGAATAAGGATGTTGTTGATGACAAAGCAATTTTTAAGCATTTGTTTGAATTAAGTGATGGTCGTATCGATTTAGCCGCAGAAGGCGAAAGTTTAACCGATAGCGGACAATTCCTTAAGAACAGGGTAGCAAAATCTCCTCGTTCAAATAATTCAGGTAAGAAAAATCAAAGAAATAATAATAACCGCGGTAAAAAACGCTATTAAATTTCCACTTCTCTAGATGGGGACATTCAAAATTGAAGGAGGGCACCAGTTATCTGGTGAAATAACACCTCAAGGAGCAAAGAACGAAGCACTTCAAATACTTTGCGCAGTACTACTTACAGACCAAAAAGTATCGATTACCAATATTCCGGATATTGTCGATGTAAATAAACTTATAGCGCTTTTAGAAGATCTTGGTGTAAAAATCCAAAAGAAAGGCAAAGGCTCTTATACTTTTAAGGCAGATGACATTAACTTAGAATATTTGCAATCTGATCAGTTTAAACAAGATGGTAGAGGCTTAAGAGGTTCTATTATGTTGGTAGGACCGCTATTGGCACGTTTTGGTAAAGGTTATATACCTAAACCAGGTGGCGATAAAATTGGTCGTAGACGTTTAGATACACACTTTGAAGGTTTTATTAAACTAGGTGCCAAATTCCGTTACAATCGCGAAGAATATTTCTACGGAGTAGAAGCAGATAAGTTGAAAGGAACTTACATGTTATTAGATGAGGCTTCTGTAACCGGAACTGCGAACATTGTTATGGCAGCGGTACTGGCAGAAGGTCAAACAACAATCTACAACGCGGCTTGTGAACCGTATTTACAACAGCTTTGTAAAATGTTAAATAGAATGGGCGCCAAGATATCTGGAGTTGGTTCTAATCTTTTAGTGATTGATGGAGTTGATAAATTAGGAGGTACAGATCATCGTATGCTTCCTGATATGATTGAAATAGGTAGCTGGATAGGTTTGGCAGCAATGACCAAAAGTGAATTGACCATTAAAGATGTTAGTTGGGATGACTTAGGTCAAATACCAACAGTATTTGGTAAGTTAGGCATCACTTTAGAAAGAAAAGGTGACGATATTTATATTCCTGCCCATGTTAATGGATATGAAATACAAAATTATATAGATGGTTCTATTCTAACCATTGCCGATGCACCTTGGCCAGGTTTAACACCTGATCTATTGAGTATCATTCTAGTAGTTGCTACACAGTCTAGAGGAGAAGTTTTAATTCATCAAAAGATGTTTGAAAGCCGTCTGTTCTTCGTTGATAAATTATTGGATATGGGAGCTAAGGTTATTCTTTGTGATCCGCATAGGGCTACAGTAATTGGTCATGATTTCAAATCTACTTTAAAAGCTACTACAATGACATCACCAGATATTAGAGCTGGAGTTTCATTGTTAATTGCAGCTTTATCGGCAAAAGGAACTTCTACGATACATAACATTGAACAGATAGATCGTGGTTACGAGAATATTGATGAAAGATTACGTGCAATAGGAGCTAAGATTGTTAGGGTCTAAGTTTTTATTGAATTATATAAAAAACTCCATAATAAGGTTTGAACCTTATTATGGAGTTTTTACTTTTTAGTGCCTTTTGAATGTTATTTTTCTATTAAAGTACCATCAGGGTATTTTGCAAATCTCCCTCTGCCGATTTCATGCACATGATCAGGGTGCCTCCATGGCCAACCACCAAATTGGGTTGTTCTGAATTCGTTCATCGCATTTTGTAATTCTTGATCAGTATTCATAACAAACGGTCCGTATTTAGCCACGGGTTCATCAATGGGTTTGCCTTGCAAAACAAGAATACTTGCTTCGCTGCCAATAGCCTTAATGGTTATTTCTGAATCAGCCTCTACTTCAATACCATGATTTTTAGGTATTGATTCACCTAGAATGTTTATTGTATCGCCTTCATAGAAATAAATAGTTCGAGTTGAACTTTTATTTGCCTTTGGTAAGGTTATAGACCCTTTTAGTTCAATTTTTATATTCCAAATGACTACATTGTTGTCTTCATCTGCAGCCCAAGAATCAGGAGCTGGTTCTAAGGCTTGTTTATCATTAAAGCTGCCAGCTATTATTTTAACAGTGGATTGTTCTAATTTCAGTATTGGAATATCTTCATTCCACAGCATTTTAAAATGAGGGTCAACAAATTTGCTTTTTAAAGGTAGATTCAACCAAATTTGAAAAAGCTCTAGTGTGTTTTCTTTATCTGTATGTATAAGTGGAAACATTTCTGAATGTTGAACACCACTGCCGGCGGTCATCCATTGTACATCTCCTTCTCCAAAACGACCTGCCGCACCTAAAGAATCTGAATGATCACAGAATCCTTTATTTGCTATGGTAATCGTTTCGAATCCGCGATGCGGATGCGCAGGAAATCCTGGTACTGTAGATCCGTGATACATTCTGTATCCGTCTTTAATTTGAAAATCATTACCTAGATTTCTTCCCTCTAAAGAATCAGCTGGACCGAGTTCCCCATTTCCTTTTGGATAATGGTCTAAATGATATGCGCAGAATAAAAAAGGATTTTGCGTTTGCCACGGAAAACCCAATTGAAAAATTTGTTTTATGTTGTTATTCATAATAAACAAATTACATAGAATTAATGAGCTGCATTGTTAATTTCAACCCAATTGTTTTTAGGGTTTGATTGTTCACGTTAATTGAAAAAAAAAGAAGCTACCTGTTAAGATAGCTTCTTTATAAATTCTCTTTTATTCTCCATCTAATGGTGGTGGACCATCGATCATTGGTTCGTAAACTTCATCACCTTTGCGGGTTTTAAATTCTTCTTTAACCTTGGTCACTAACTTAGGGTTTTGAAATAAATCTAGCATGGTCATACCCATAGCTTTAGATGCATGTATCATTCCTTTATGTCCTATAGACATTCCGCCACAGGCAACAACTGCCCATGAATGCCAAGGAGTTCCCGTAGGAGCTACAGAAACACCTAGGTTAATGTTTGGAACGTTCCAGCTTACATCTCCTACATCTGTAGAACCGCCACCTGGGGTTTCTAATGTTTCTCTTAATGGGTGTACCGTACCATCTAGGCCAACTTCTGGTTTGCCTGTCGCTTTTTGTATGGCTTTGCCAAATATAGTTTCTTCTTCGGTATACGTAATTGGACCTAGCAATTCAAGATTGTTCTGCATGATTTCTCCTCCAGATCGGTTTACCAAAGTTTCGTAAATACCTGAAACCAATGAAATTTTATAATCTACATTAGCCATAATTGCCGCACCTTCTGCCATTGCTTTTACACGCTCATAGGTTGGTAGCATTTTTGAACGTTTAGGGTCTCTTACACGAACCCAAAGCTTAGCATAATCTGGTACAACATTTACTACCTGACCACCATCTTGTATATGGTAGTGAATTCTTGAACTTGGTAATATGTGTTCTCTGTAATAATTGATTCCGGTTGTATACAGTTCTAAAGCATCTGATGCACTACGACCGTTCCATGGATCCATTGAGGCATGTGCTGCCTGACCATAAAATTCTACAACGAAATCTATTAGTGATAATCCGCTTTGCACATCGGCTTCAATACCTGCAGATGGGTGCCAACTAACATTTACATCAACATCATCCCAAAGTCCGGCTTTTACCATCCATACTTTTGCGAAATATTTTTCTTCGGCTGGTGTTCCAAGAAACTTTACGGTTCCTTTAATTTTTCCTGCGTCCATTAATTCTTTAATAGCAATTGCAGATCCTAAACTAGCTGTGCCAAACATGTTGTGTCCACAACCATGACCCGCAGCACCTTCTTTTAGTGGCTCTTTGATAGGTGATGTTTTTTGAGAAATACCCGGTAAGGCATCAAACTCACCCAAAATACTGATTACGGGACTTCCAGAGCCATAAGTTGCCGTAAACGCTGTTGGTATATCAGCAACGCCTCTTGTTACTGTCATTCCATTCTTTTCGGCATAATCCGCTAAAATTCTTGAAGATTCAGTTTCATCAAATGCAAGTTCTGCAAGTGCCCAAATAGAATCACTGATTTTAATAAGTTCTTCTTTGTGTTTTTCAACGGAAGAAATAATTAGATTTTTGTCCTTGCTCATTTTTTGAGCAAAAACCGATGCACTCATGCAAATGCACAGTGACAATAGAAATGTTTTTTTCATTATAGTTGTTTTGGTTATTTGAGCTCTAATTCTGATTAGTAGTCTACACATCAGGTTAAAGCATTAGTAAATATACCAAATAAAATTCTTTAATTCACTGAGGTTAAAACGTGCTCGTCATGAGTATATGGCGTTTTTTTAGAATAATTAATCCTTTTTTTGGATTTTAGAATTTAGATAGTACACAACCACTAATTTTATAATTAAATAGCTCGTTTTTTCATGATTAATTAAATCTTAATTTTTTTCAATTAGAGTTTTTAGTTCTACTAATAGAATGACCTTAGGTATAACCCAACCTGCTCAATTAGCTATACCAAATGATGTTTCAAATGTGGGGATAGTAGATAGAAGCAGTGCTTTGAGAAATAATAACGCATTAGATGATATTGATAAGATTTTATCATTAGAAGAATTCAATTTGGATAAAAAGGTGCAAATAATGCTGTTACTGGTTTTAATATGAATTTTAGCGAGGAAACTGATATGATGCCGTTAAGATTACTGAAAATCAAAAAGATATAAAAAAAGGTCTGGGTGTTTTTTCTTCTGAAATTTCTAGGGATATCGTTGATCGTATCTGTAAAGAAAACAGTGTTGATGTATTATTTTCTTTGGAACTTTATGATACGGATACTGCAACCAATTGTGAATTGACAACAATTAAAATACCAATTAATTTAGTGGTTGAAGCAAGCGTACCAAGGCATAGAATAGAATTGAACACAACTGTAAAAAATGGATGGAGAATTTATGACCCAGTAAATAGAAGAATTATAGATGAGTATGTATCTAGTAATAGTATGTATTCTACCGGTGAAGGAATTAATCCTGTAAAAGCATTTGAAGCTGTTGTTGGTAGAAAAGAAGCCGTTTTAAGTGCAAGCTCAAAATTAGGCGCAAACTATGCCTTATTTACTAGACCTGAAAATATAAGAATTGCTAGAGACT
>NZ_JBDVOT010000143.1:0-51443 GCF_039968975.1 Maribacter sp.
ATACTGTAGAAACAACGGCATTTTTACCTTGACCTTGATAGCCTTTAGTAACCGGCTTTTGATTTTTACAGGATATTATGGTGATGATAAGTAATACGGAGTATAGAAGTTTTCTCATTTTATTAAATATTCTTGAAATAATGTTCTGTTGTTTGTTCAATAAATCTATCAACAAAAATTGGATTG
This sequence comes from Maribacter sp., assembly GCF_039968975.1. GTDB lineage: Bacteria > Bacteroidota > Bacteroidia > Flavobacteriales > Flavobacteriaceae > Maribacter. Next base: position 187 of record NZ_JBDVOT010000143.1, read on the forward strand.
CCTTTATGTTTAGTACTGAAATTTCAAAGTATTCAATATTTCTTAAAACTTGTATTCATTTTTTGAAGTATTCTTTAGATACATTTTTTGAAAGGTTCTCGCTAATTTTAAGACATAAATAAAGTATCTATAATTAAGGTATCTGTTAAGTTGAAAAAGATTCATTATCATTCTAATTCCTTACCTTTATTTTCTATAATTAATTGCACATGAATTCGAATAAAAAAGGCTTGAACACCATATGTACCCACGTGGGTGAATTAGAAGATAAACAGCATAGAGGAGCGGTATCTCCTCTGTACATGAGTACATCATATGCTTATGAAGATGTTGATGTAAAACGTTACCCAAGATACTTTAATACACCTAACCAAGAGGGTTTATGTAAGAAGGTTGCAGCTTTAGAGCATACGGAATCTGCTCTTATTTTTGGTAGTGGAATGGCAGCTGTAAGCACTGCTTTATTGGCATTTTTAAATGCCGGTGATCATGTTGTTCTGCAACAAACGCTGTATGGAGGAACATATAATTTAGTAAATGAAGAGTTTTCTAAATACGGAATTGAGTATTCATTTACTAACGGATGGCAGGCAGATGCTTTTGAGGCTCAAATTAAAGAGAATACAAAGGTTATTTATATAGAGACCCCGTCTAATCCTCTACTTACTATTACAGATTTAGAGGCTGTTGCCACTATTGCTAAAAAGCACGGTATTGTTACTTTAATTGATAATACGTTTGCCAGCCCTGTAAACCAGAACCCTGTAGATTTTGGTATAGATGTGGTTATACATAGTGCAACAAAGTATATGGGTGGTCACTCAGATATTTGTGCTGGTGCCGTGGCATCTACTACAGAGAATATGGAACGTATTTTTCATTTAGCTAAGAACTTTGGTGGTAGTTTAAGTGATTATACGGTTTGGTTATTGGAAAGAAGCATGAAGACTATGGGTATTCGTGTTAGGGCACAAAATGAAAATGCAATGGCAATGGCGCATTTTCTTGATGGTTTAGCAGATATAGAAAAAGTATATTATCCAGGTTTGCCAACGCACCCAGATCATGATATTGCTAAAAAGCAAATGAAAGGATTTGGCGGTATGTTATCTTTTGAGTTGAATGCAAATTTGAATTCATCTCAATTTCAGAAAGCCTTACAGTTAATCAAGCCATCAATGAGTTTGGCAGGGGTAGAGAGCACTGTTCTTTCGCCTACGCAAACATCGCATGCTTTAATGAGCGCAGAAGTAAGGGAAGAGCAAGGTATTGCGGACGGATTAATTCGTTTCTCTGTTGGTATTGAAGAAGTAGAGGATTTAAAGCAAGATATTTTACAGGCTATAGCGCAGATAAAATAGGAATATCCATAAGAATTAGTATAATATGAAGTTAGATATTTTAGTTTTTGGAGCACACCCTGATGATGCGGAACTAGGTGCAGGTGGTACTATTGCCAAAGAAATTGCTTTAGGTAAAAAAGTTGGTATAGTTGATTTGACACGTGGCGAATTAGGAACAAGAGGTTCTGCAGAGATACGTGACAAAGAATCAGCTGCGGCTGGTAAGCTATTAGGTGTATCGGTACGTGAAAATTTAAGATTTAGAGATGGTTTTTTTATCAATGACGAGTCTCACCAATTAGAGATTATCAAAATGATTCGCAAATACAGACCTAATACGGTTTTGTGTAATGCAATTGATGATAGGCATATAGATCATGGTAAAGGTAGTAAACTTGTTAGCGATGCCTGTTTTCTAAGTGGATTAAGACGTATTGAAACTAAAATAGGAGAGGAGCGCCAACAAGAATGGAGACCAAAATTAGTGTATCATTATATTCAATGGAAGAATATAACTCCAGATTTTGTTGTTGATATTAGTAGTTATATAGACGCCAAGACAGATGCTATTTTAGCATATAGCTCTCAATTTCATGATCCTAATAGTAATGAACCAGAAACGCCAATAAGTAGTAAGACTTTTATTGAAAGTGTACACTACAGGGCAAAAGATTTAGGTAGATTGGTGGGTGTTGACTATGCTGAAGGTTTTACTGTAGAAAGAATGGTAGCTGTAGACTCTCTTAATCACTTAATTTAAGCAGATTCTTTATATCTATTTTGTATACGTGGTATGGTAAAGTAAAAGCTTGATCCTTTACCTACGGCACTGTGAACCCATATTTTGCCATTATTTTTCTCTACCATTTCTTTACATAACGAAAGTCCTAAGCCAGTTCCTTTTTCATTATTGGTACCGTAGGTTGTATGATTTGAATCCTTTTCAAATAATTTATTAATAATATCTTCGCTCATACCCATACCATTATCCTTCACGTATATCTCGCAAGTTTTAATCTTTTGTATGGCGCCAATAACTATTTGCCCATTGTTTGGTGTAAACTTTAAAGCGTTGCTTAATAAGTTTCTAATGATAATATCTATTTGGTTGGGATCTGACCAGATTTGACAATTTGGCTCAACTCTATTAATTAAAGAAATTGATTTAGCTTCGGCAATTTCAGATAATAATGCCATATTTTCCTCTACAATACAATCTAAATTGGTTACTGCATGCTTGGTAATAGACCCGTTCATTTGTGTTTGCCCCCATGACAGTAAATTGTTGAGAGTGAAAGATATAGTGTCAATATCAACTTTCAACTTAGGAACAAAATTTAGGAATTCGTCCTTAGTCATTTCACCTTCTTTAAATAATTTTAATAGTCCTTGAAAAGCTCCAATTGGTCCTCTTAAATCATGACCGATGATAGAGAATAATTTGTTTTTTGTCTGATTTAATTCATTTAGGTACGCCTGCTTTTCTTCTAAATCATTTTTCTTATTTCTAAGTTCTAGATTTAATTTTTTCTGTTCCTGTTCATTTCTATGAATAATAAGGGTAATAATAGCGAAAATGAATAGGATAACAATAAATACATAAATGTATATTTTTTGTTTCGCGAGCGCCTTCTTATTATCTAATATTAATTGTTGTTTTTGTTGGTCGTATTCAACTCTAGTTTTAAGCATGTTCAAGGCTTTTTCATTACTAGTAGCAGAAAGAGATTCATAAGTTGCCTGATAAACCTCATGATACCATAAGGATTTTTCAAAGTCTTTTTTGTTTTTAAAAATTTTAGATAATTTTTGTGTGCTATTTTTAATTCCTGATCTTAAACCTATTTTTTTAGATAAATCAAATGCATTTAAAGCGTAGACTTCAGCTATGCTGTCTCTTTCAAGATTTAAGTAAGCTTCGGACATTCCATTTAGTAAATCTATTTTGCCACGATCATCTTCAATTTCTTGATGTAATAATTCACTTTGTTTATACCAATAAAGAGCCCAGGTATTTTTGTTTTTTTTGAGGTAAATTTTACCTTTTATTTCATAACAAAAAGCTAGCCATTCTAGAATTCTTTCTTTTTCAAATGTTGCTATACTAACATTAATATTATACATAGCATAGTCTAACTCGTTCATATCTGCATATGTAGAGGCTATATTACTGAGGGTTTCAGCTAAAAAAACAGGATTACCTATCTCTTCATGAATACTTTTAGATTTTTGTAAAAAAACCATTGCTTGCTCGTAATCTTGTTGTTCAAGATAGAGATGTGCAATATTGTCGTTTACTATCGATATAATATTCTTAAAATCGTATTTTTCTGCAATTTCCATTGTTGCTAAATACCATTTTAAAGCTTTTGAATATTCGCCTTTATACCAATATTCTTTAGCTAAATCGTTTAAAGTTCTAGCCTCTAAAAAATGATTTCCAATTTTATCTGCAAGGTTAGATGCCTTAATGAAATATTCAATTGCTTGGTCTGTCTTACCCTTGTCAGAATAATAACCACCTAAAGCATGATAAGAACTGATTTCTCCATTTTTAAATTTTGCTTTTTTACTTAGGTCAAGACTTTCTTTACCTAAAATTAGTAAGCTGTCTAAATTGTGAAATCGATATTCTTTGGCTAAGGCTATTAAGCTATTTATGTAAATAGTGTCTTTGGTACTAAATTTCTCAGACTCTTTTATTTGTTCAATCTCGTTTATTAAAGTGTCGCGATTAGAATCTTGAGCTTTTGCAGATTTCATATAGAAACTAAAAAACAGGCATAGAAGCATACAACCTTTCGCAAGGTTATTTTGTTTATGTTGTTTTAAAATTTTGATTTTCATAGAAGTCGCTCAATAATGCGATTCTAAAATTAATCTAGAAGAGTAATTATTTATAATAAATGTTGTGAAATGCTATTTATTGTGTGTTTCAACGTTCTAAATAGGTAGTTTGTCGATGATTTAACTACATTAGAAGTGATTAATAATCTAATGGCAACGATTTATTTTTTAAAGTTTTAAATAAATAGAAAGTAAACGGTAAGTTAATTAACACGAATATTTTACGCGGCTCTTATACTATGTCAACTGGTAATTCAATAATAAATTGACTTCCTTTATTAGGTTGGCTTTTAACCATAATATCTCCGTTATTCTTAATAACCATGGCTCTAACCAACCTTAAACCTAAACCAGTACCTTTTTCTGAATTTGTACCGTAATTACTGAAATTTTCTGTATTACTAAATAGTTTTGATACATCTGCTTCTGTCATACCAACACCTGTATCGGAAATTTTAATTACCAAGTTTTTATTTTTAATTTCAGTAGATATAGAAATCATTCCGTTGTTAGGAGTAAATTTTATGGCATTATTAATTAGATTTCTGAAAATGATATTGAATTGCTGTAAATCTGCAAATACTTTGTCATTTGTGGAAACTTGATTATTTATTACAATTGATTTCTTGTTAATTTCATTTCTGTATAATTGAAGAATAGTTTCTAATTCATATTTAACTGAAATACTTTTGATGTTAATGGTATTGCCTTGCATTTGCGTTTTACCCCAATGCAAAAGGTTATCCATAGTAAATTGTACTTGATCTAAATCTTCTTTCAATTGTGGGGCAAATTTTTCAAAGTACTCTTTGCCTTCTTTATCTTCTAGGTAAAGTGTTAAAATTTCGTTTAATGATATTACCGGTCCTCTCAAGTCATGACCAACAATGGAGAATAGTCGGTCTTGATTTTCATTTATTTGAGAAAGTTTATTTTGGTTCTCATTTAATATTTCAGCTTGATTAGCTAATTTTTTATTTAGAACCTTTTCTCTCTTATTGGCATTTAATATTATAAACACGATAATAATTAAAACAAAAAGTCCTGCTAAAGCCCATTTTACATATTTCCGCTGTTCATTTAATGCTAGTTCATTTTTGCTTATTATATTTTCTGCCTCTTTGTCAAACTTCAATTTTGCATTGAGCATCATTAAACTTTGTCTGTTTTTTATCTTAAAATTATCATTCGAAAGTTTTTCGGTTAATTCAAGAGATTTTAAAGATTGAGCTACATTGCCATTAATTTTGCTTATTTCATATAGTGTTCTATATGCTTTTTCAAGCCCTTTGTCATAATCAGAAGAAGCGTAAAGGTTTATACTTTTATTTATAATTTCCTCAGCTTTTACTAAATTATTTAGTCCTAAATAAGATTTTGCTAAACCGTATTTAATATCGGCTTTTGCTTTTACATCATTGAACCCTTCATGTATATCTAAAGCCTTTTGATAATTTATCAAAGCATTTTCAAAATCATTTAATGCCAAATAATACAAACCAAAAGTAGAATGGGTCCATGCTAACCATGTAGTTAGATTATTTTTTTCAAAAAGTGCTAATGTTTCGTCCAATTCAATTTTTGCTTGTTCTAAATTTCCTAGCTTAATGTTTAAGTATGCCATATTACTCAACATAATAGCTTCTTTACTAGGGTCATTTAATTTTTTAACGTGTTTAAACGCTGCAGCATAATACTTTAAAGCCTCATCATTATCTTCTAGACGACTAAAAATAGTGCCTAAATTCATGTTCATTCTAAATAAGTGAAATTGATCACTGTTTTTTTCTGCAACAGCAAGAGTATGTAGAAAATGTGTATAAGTGGATGGGTAGTCATTTTTAAAATAATACCCTTGACCTAGAACATTATAAATTTTCATTTCAGTTTTTGGAAATTTACTTAGCTCGGGATCTTTTACAGTTTCTAAAGAGAAGTCAATAGATTTATCCGTTTGACCAGTGTACAGGTATAATGTTGCAAGATTTGCTAATGCTTCAAGTTCACCTTGTTTATAATTGTTTTTCTTGCTAAGTTCAAGTGCTCTTTTTGAATGTGTTAGCATTGAATCTTGCTCAATTAATCTTTGATAATATGAGAGTTGATTTAAGTTGTCAATGTACTTAAAGTCATTCTCAGAAAAATTAGGACTTTTAGTTAATTCTGAAATTTTTTCATGATAATAATTAATACTATCTTTTTGTGCTGCTACAGTAAAAAAGCTAAAAAAAAACAATGGTAAGAGAAAAAAAATATGCTTATAATTTGATATAGAATACATTAAGTTGCAGGTATAATATAAGTAGGTTGTGATATTTAAAACATCAAGTTAAAAATTATTTTAATAAACTACTCTTAAAATTAATTATTTCTTCAAAATTCAATTTATTACTTGTCAGAACTGTATAAAAAAATTATCTTTGCACTCGCTTACAAATGGTGGTTGTAGCTCAGCTGGTTAGAGCATCGGTTTGTGGTACCGAGGGTCGCCGGTTCGAACCCGGTCTTCCACCCTAAAGCAGATAAAAAGTCTTGGATTTATTTCCAGGACTTTTTTGTTTTAAAGAATTCTTTGTTAGATTTTAAGTATATAAAAAAAGCCTAATAGTAAACTATTAGGCTTTTTAAATTTACGTAGTAGATAAGTTAGTCTACTTTTAATTTTTGGTCTCTATTGGCAATTTCCCAAGCGGTATAGAAAACTAACCTACTTCTGTTTTCTAAAAGGTCATAGTTTATTTTATCTGGCGTATCACCTGGTTTGTGGTAATCATCATGGGTGCCATTAAAATAAAATATAATAGGAATATTGTTTTTAGCAAAGTTATAGTGATCACTTCTGTAATAGAAACGGTTAGGGTCATTCTCGTCGTTGTATGTATAATCAAGTTCTATATTCATGAACTTTTTATTTACCTCTTCAGACAGGTTATGAAGCTCAATACTTAATTTGTCTGAACCTATTAAATAGATATAATTACGATCTCCTTCACGTTCAGGATCTATTCTACCGATCATGTCAATATTTAAATTGGCTACAGTATTTGCAAGTGGAACAATAGGGTCAACGTCAGTGTAATATTGAGAACCTAATAATCCTTTCTCTTCACCTGTAACATGCAAAAAAAGAATAGACCTTTTAGGACCTACACCTGCATCTGCTGCTTTCTTAAATGCCTCTGCTATTTCTAAAAGGGCAACTGTACCAGATCCATCATCATCAGCGCCATTGTTGATTTCTCCGTCACCTGTAATACCAATGTGATCAAGGTGAGATGAAATCACCAAATATTCATCTGGTTTTATAGAACCTTTAATCATTGCCGCAACATTTTCAGATCCAATTTTATCATTAGTACTTTCAAAGCTCAATTCTACTTTTTTAGAAAGTACTTTGGTTTCACTATCATTTTCTATGTTTGAAAGTAAACTTTTAGCTAGCTCTTGATCAATGAATAGACTATAGAATTCAGGTGCGTTATTATCAACGACTTCCATTCTGCCATTATTATTTTGCTTCATAGATTCAAATCTTCTTTTAAACCTATTAAAATTGTCAGCATCATAATACAATACTCCAATTGCGCCCTTGTCAACTGCAATTTGTATTCTCTTTGTAATTGATTCTGACATATTACTCCAAATAGAAGCTTCAGTAGTTCCGGAAATACTATAATTACCGTCTGCTTTCTTTGGCTCGCCAGATTTTAATAAAACAATTTTTCCTGCTACATCTATATCATTATAACTAGAGTAATTGGAGTCTTCAATACCGTAACCAACATAAACTATTTCATCTGTTGTAGTATTTGCAGCGGTAAAAGTTAAAACGTGCTCACCAATTGGAAAATCGGTACCGTTTACACTCAGTTTTCCTTTTGGAAGTTTACTGATTTCTAATGGTACTTCTTGAAAATAGTTTCCGTCTGTTTTAGCAGCAGGAATACCTAATTTTTCATATTCAGCTTTTATATATGCAATTGCTTTTTTCTGACCAGGTTGACCGGTTTCTCTACCTTCAAACTCATCTGATGCATAAATGTACAAATGGTCCTTTAATTCTATTTCTGTGATAGATTCTGCAAACGTAATTTCTGATGCTGCCGTTGATGCTTCAGAAGCGACATCTTTGACGGTTTTTTGAGAAGAATTACAAGAAATGGCCGTAGCGACCAATAAGAATAGTTTTTTTTTCATTTTATAGTAATCAAATTTTTTCAAAAATAATCAAATCTTATCTAGTATGAATAGCTAGATATTACATTCAAATATTTTGATATATCTTATTTATTCAGAGCTTCTGCAATAGCAGCTTCTACTAAAGGCTCCATCACTTTGTAACCTTCAACGGTTGGGTGTACTTCGTCGGCAGCATATTTCTTTGGAAGACCGTTACGCTCATCTACCATAGCAGAGAAATAGTCCAAATAAATATGACCTTTAGCATCTGCATATGCTTTGATCATTTTATTTAATGCAATAATTTTACCTGATGGTTCTAAACCTGGTTTCCATGGGTAATCGTATGCAGGTAGCGTAGAGGATAAAATGACCTTAATGCCATTTGCATGTGCTAATTCTGCCATTCCTTTTATGTTATCCATAATCATCTCTAAAGTAGACGGACCAGTATTTCCGGCAATATCATTAGTGCCTGCTAAAATAGTTACTACTTTAGGGTGTAGTTCAATGACATCTTGTCTAAAACGTATTAGCATTTGTGGAGTTGTTTGCCCACTAATACCTCGGTTTATGTATGGTTTGCCTTTAAAAAACTCTGGTCGGCTATTTAACCAACCTATAGTAATGGAGTTGCCCATGAATACAACGCGATTTTCATTGACTTGTAATTCTGGAACATTTGAATTCGCTTCTTCAAAATGTTTTAAATCTGCCCAGTCTTGTGCGTGTATGGTGGTTAATCCTAATAATGATAGCATACATGATATAATTAATACATTTACTTTCTTCATTTTTAAATTTTTTATGCTAGTTGAATTTTTTCTTGTTCATCATTGGTAAGAGGAATACTTTTAATAATATGTTCTTTGTTAGGTCGTTGTACTGCCAAGTAGGCTATTAAACAGATTGAAATGACCAATGGTAATGCATTACCAGAAGTGTTATATGCAAAGAGACCTATGAAAGCAGGTATTTCTATGAATGTATATTTAAGTTGTAACGCAGACTTATATTTTCTTAATTTATCTTCTAATTTGGTTGCTATTTGAATACTGGAAATCATTTTTTTAAAGATCCACTGACTTCCAAAATATCCTACCATTGCAAAAAGAGGCACTACATACAGTAACATACCCTCGATAACAGTATTAGAGTTGAATGAGTTTACTTTATAAATCACCCAAATGGTAATAATGACTAATACGCCTAACAGTAATAAATGTAAAATTGAAAGGCTTTTAATAAAATTCTTTAAATCCATAAGCTATATAATTTTCTAAGATAATATAAATAATAAGCATACAGAATAGATGCCTTCATTAGTATTACCATTTACATGTTGTTCATCTAACAGAATTTTTATCTTTGCCCTGTATGAAACAAATACTTGCGCTTCTTCTTTTCCTGTTTTACGTGCATAGTTCTTATGGTCAGTTTGAGCAAGATAAAGTGCTGCATTTTCTAGGCGGAAATCTTTATGGATTAGTTGGTGCGGGTATTGCAAACGAAATTTCTGACGGAGATAGAACTTGGACGTTTGTTGGTGCCGTAGGGGGTAGTTTGCTTATAGGTTTGGCAAAAGAAGGTATTGACCAAAACCAATACGGAGGATGGAGTAATGAAGATCTACTAGCTACCGTTTTAGGTGGTGTTACAGTTGGCGTTACCATAGATATTTTTAAGAAGAAAAAGCAACGTAAAAGAGAGCAATTGTTTAGAGATGCAATTAAGTCTGCCGATACTGGATTTCAAAAGAAATTCCCAACAGAAACAAATTCATTGCTTGTATTGGGAATATCTACTACTGTTCTAGAAAAATAATTTTCTAAGGCTTGTTAATATTTAGCGCTTTTATCCGTAGCAATGGTGCGTTTAATAAAGTCACGAATATCATCATTTGCATTTTTCAAATCTTCTCTTCTCAAATACATCATGTGCCCTGATCTGTAGCCTTTAAAGCTAAACCTATCTTTCATTCGTCCGCTTGGGTCTACTTGCCACATGGTATATTTTGCATTAAAATATGTAGTTGCGCCATCATAATATCCAGATTGAATCATAACGTTCAAGTATGGGTTTTGAGCCATTGCCTGTCTTAAATTATCCCTTGTATTATCGTTTTCATTGTTCCAAGGGTGTACAGGACCAAAAAGATTGTATTTAACATCGGTTTTAAAGTTCAATTCTTCTTGTAGATAGTAATTGATTGCTGGTGTAAAGCTATGCAGCCAAGATGTAATTTCAGAATTGTAATCTGGTTTCATACCAGCAAGTTGCTTATCAATACCTAAATATCTAGAATCTAATCGTCCTACGGTGTAACCACCTTTTTCTTTTAATAAATTTTTCCAAAAGAAAGAAGTTGGCACTACCAGGTTTTGATCTAAAATGTCTTTTTTATCTAATCCTGAATAATAAGCCATCTTATCCGCTATGGCATCTTTTTCAGTAGTATCTAAGAAACCGCCTTTTGCTAATGCGGGTATCAATTTATCAATGGTATAAGCTTCTGATTCAGGTAATATTTCCAATAAATCTTTACTTTGTAGCGCAGGAGGTAAAGCTTTATGGTGCCATGCCGCCGCAGTGTAATATGGTAAGTTGATAGCTTCTGCCACAGGTCCTGAATTACGAATTACCTTATAATCTGCCGGAGAGACCATAATTACGCCGTTCAAATACATCCATTGTTGGTTCTGCAATGCCAAAGAAAGTCCCATAACACGTGTACCACCATAACTTTCACCAATAATATATTTTGGTGACCGCCATTTATTGTTTCTGGTTACAAAGGTGTTTAACCATTCTGCTAAATACTTTATATCTGCATTTATACCGAAGAACTTATCTCTATCTACATCTTTACCGCTTGCAGGTATGGTTCGGCTGTATCCGGTATTTACAGGGTTTACGTAAACTATATCGGCAACATCTAAAACTGAATACGGATTTGCACTTACGCCATAAGGCTGTACTGGGTAACCTTCATCGTCAATTTTTAAAACCTTAGGTCCTGTATATGCTAGATGCATCCAAACAGAACCAGATCCCGGTCCGCCATTAAATGATATTAACAATGGTCTTGCGGCCGAATCTTTAATATTATTTCTTGTATAATAGGTGTAATGTAAAGAAGCAATAGGTTTTGCATTTTCATCCCATACAGGTTGCGTGCCCGTTTGTGCCGTGTACGAAAAAGTTGATCCATTAATGGTGGCCGTATGCTGTGTTGTAATTACAGTGTCTATAGGTAATTCTCTAGACTGCCCTATGGCAACGCTAGCCGCCAAGCAAATTGATAATTGTACTATTTTTTTCATGGTTTGATAAGGTTCTGTTGTCTAACGAAAATAACAATAATCAATCATATTTATGTACTCAAACATCTGATTAAGGTTTTAATATCAATTAATCATTTATGTGGATTATTATAAAGAATAAGATATAAAATAGGTGTGTAGATTATTAATGTAAAAATGAGGTTGGCAATTATGAACTTCAATGTTTTTTATTTAATTTTCTTAAGAATTAAATATACATATGAAACATATAACAAGGCGCTCTTTTACTAGTTTAACTTCAAAGGGTTTTTTAGGCACAGCATTACTTGGCAGCATACCATTTGCAAAAGGGTTTACTCCTGGGCAAAACAATAAAAAATTGGGTATTGCATTGGTGGGTTTAGGTAGTTATAGTACATACCAATTGGCACCTTCGTTACAAGAAACTGATCATTGCTATTTAGCGGGTATTGTAACCGGCACAAAAGAAAAAGAATCTGTTTGGAAAGAGAAATACAACATCCCTAAAAAGAATATATACAATTATGAGAATTTTGACGATATAGCAAATAACGATGCTATTGATGTGGTTTATGTTGTTCTACCTAATAGTTTGCATGCCGAATTTTGTATTCGTGCAGCTAAGGCGGGTAAACATGTTATTTGTGAAAAACCAATGGCTGTTAACGTAGATGAATGCGATGCTATTATAAATGCTTGTAATGAACATGGAGTGAAATTAGCTGTAGGTTATAGGATGCAAAGTGACCCCTATACCCATGAGGTAAAAAAGTATGTGAAGGAGAAAACATTTGGTGATGTACTATTTGTTTCTTCAGATGCTGGTTACGTTTCTAATGGAAACCCTGGTCAATGGCGTTTAGACAAATCTCTTTCAGGTGGTGGAGCCTTAATGAATATGGGTGTTTATGCAATACAAACTAGTATATATGGTGCAGGGCAAAATCCTATTTCGGTTTCTGCGCAAGAGTTTAGTACTCGACCAGAGTATTTTAAGGACACCGATGAAACAATCACCGCTCAGTTCAAGTTTGCAAATGGTGCGGTTGCTCATATGATGACTTCACATAATGCAAATGGTAATAGGTTAAAAGTTCATGGTAGCATGGGTTGGTTTGAGCTAGATCCCGCTCATAGTTACGGACCAATAAGTGGGCGAACTTCTAACGGAAATATTTTAGAATTTCCTTTTAAGAAACAACAAGCATTGCAGATGGATGATTTTGCAAAGCATATTTTGTTAAATACCAAAAACATAGCTCCCGGTGAAATGGGAAAAAGAGATATGATTATTGTTGAGGCTATTTATAAATCAATTTCAGAAGGCGGTAAAGAACAGGTGTTAGTATTGGGTAATTTAGGAATAGTACCATAAATATCTTTTAATCAGAAGGTTAAAAATTAATTAACATAGTATTCAAGTTTTGATCACTTCAATTTCAACTTAATTTTACATCTTAACATAAGCATAAACTTCTGTTCATCTATTGCTAATTTTCAGTAAACCTTTCTAAAAGCTTGTCTGTATAGTTTTGGCATTCATAACCTAAAAACTATATTGATAATGAAAAAATCAAAAGATTTACTATTAAAAGCTATTTTCCTTTCTTGCCTAGGAATTGCAGTAATAAGCTGTGAAGGAGAAGATGGTGCTGATGGTATTAATGGAACAAATGGCATTGATGGTGTAGATGGCGCCGATGGTATTGACGGAGAAGATGGTCAAGATTTAACTTTGGCAGAATCAATTCCATTAACTACTTCTGTAACTCCAAATGAATTATTTGAGCTTAAAGGTGCTTTTGCAGGTTCTGCCGAGCTTAACATGATTATGTCTTCTGCAGATATATTGGAGTCCGACTCTACTTTTGTTTACGGATCTTATATGGACGGTGCTGCACTTTTTCCTGCTGAAGATGGTAACTATGCTTTAATCAATAATTTAGAAGCAGATTATTCCATAGCAAGAATAATGTTGAACTCTGAACTTCAACCTTTACAAGGTGATTATATCGTTAATTCTACAGCTACCGCATTTACGGCTATGTGTTCTGGTTCTGCCATAACGGTAGAAGAGCACGGTTTTGGTCCATTATATCTTTCTGGTGGAGAATGGGGCGGTAACGCCAAAGGTGTTTACAAGGTAAATCCTTTTAGATCAAAAGAAGATAGAGTAGAGGTAGAGAGATTGCCTGCTCTTGGAGAATGGTCTACAGAGAACGCTGTTGCAATAGGTAAGGATGCTTACACTTCACAAACAGTCATTTTTATGGGAGATGACCATAGCGATAATGTGTACCCTCAAGCTCATTTTGGAATGTACGTAGGTCAAAGAGGTGACCTTTACGGCGGAAAATTATATGTTCTAAGAGGAAAGAACCCTATGGAGTCACTACCAGGAGAAGGTGGACAGTTATTTGAAATGGGAATGTCAGAAGATATTGCCTATGACGTAGAATGGGTAGAAGTTACTGAAAGAACTATTGATGAGCTGAACCAAGAGGCTATTGATTTAGGAGCTATAGGTTTTCAAAGAATTGAAGATATTGATTGGAGAAGAGGTTCTGCTGAAGCTCAGAGAGAAGTATACTTTAATGCAACGGGTAGAATCCGCGGTGACAACCCTGATCTTAATTTAAGAGGTACAGGTTTTGGTCGTGTCTATAAATTAGAATTGAACGAAAACGATCCAACAGCAGACGCTGTTCTTACCGTAGTTGTAGATGGTGATGTTGAAGGTGGTAAAGGTGATGGTATGCATTCTCCTGATAATATCCTTGTTACTGAAAACTATGCTTACATTCAAGAAGATCCAAACGGTTATTCTGACTTAAACGCGGATATTACTGGGTTTGCGAAGTTGTGGCAGTTAGATTTAAACACGGGTAATTTTGTTGAAGTGATGGAGTGTAATCAAACTTTTGCATCTAGCGTTGGTATAGGTAATACCAGTAGTATGTGGGAGATTACAGGTTTATTCGATGTTACTGATATCATTGGTGCATCTGAACCAACCTTTATTGGTGGTGCTCAAGTACATGGATGGAATTTTAGTACTACACCTGATACAGCAGTAAGGGCTGACGGACTTAAATTTGTTGATCCAACTGCAATTAGTGAAGGTAGTGCTTCATTAGAAGGTTCTGTTCTTTTTAAGTTGACAGGCTTACCTAGATAATTAGTTTTATTTAATCAAATTAAAAGGTTCCCTTAATTGGGAACCTTTTCTATTCATATAATTTTACAAAGTAACATGAGAGTATTTCATTGCAAATGGATTTTTGTTGGGCTTATTAGTTTTCTTTTTTCTTGTAAAAATGATAGTACAGAACCACTCTTGGCTATAAATAAGAATGAACAATCAATGTTCAATGACCAAATTCGTGAACAGTATTTTAAGGCATTAGATAGTACTTCTTACTATATGATACAGATAGATACTTTAAATACGCTGTCAAAGAATAAAAGTCTATTTCTAAAAAGTAGGGAGTGGTATAAGCGAGTAGAACCTATGTTAATAGCATATGACTACGAAAATTATTTATCAATGAATGCTCCAAATTTATTGAAAGTAGAAATAGATGATCACCAAGATATTAGAATTCAAAAGCCAAAAAGTTTTCAGGTTTTAGAAGAATTACTTTATGATGAAAATGGCTTTTCTAATAAAGAACTAAATGATGTTTTAGAGTATTTAAAAATTAGAATACCGTTTATAAGAAATAATCATATTCTTATCTCTCAAAGAGATAGGCATCATCTAAAAATGATAAGAGATGCAGTCGTTAATATTGCTACTAAAGGGATAACTGGTTTTGATTCACCTATGTTGGCAAATTCCTTAAACGAAGCTATTTACAATTACGAAACCTTATTAAATGTTTTAACCATTTATAAGGATGCTTTTGCTAATAAAGATTTGTACACCCAATGGAAAACTGAAATCAATACAACTATTAATGTGCTTAAAAATGGAAGTTTTGATGAATTTGATCGCTATTCATTCATAAAGCTACATACCAATAATCAATTGGTATTAGTTGACAAAACAGCTAAAGACTGGAATATTGAATTGAGTAAATCTAGAGCATTAGACCCAACAGTTACCAATCTATTTGATAAGAATTTTTTTAATATGAAAATGTTCTCTATGCAAAGATCTCCTGAAATTACCGAAGAAAGAATTGCATTAGGTAAGCAATTGTTTAATGACAAAGCATTATCAAGTTCAGGCACAATAAGTTGCGCTAGCTGTCATATTGAAGAAAAGGCTTTTACTGATGGTCATGCAAAAGCATTGGGTGTAAATGGCAAAGAATTACAACGCAATTCACCTACATTGACCTATGCAGTTTATCAGCGTTCTTTGTTTTTTGATGGTAGGGCAGACGGACTTGAAGATCAAATTGTTGGTGTAACCAATAATGAAAATGAATTTCATATCGATTTAGATAAATTAGAGGAGAAAATTCAAGAAAAACCACAATATAAAGCACAGTTCGATTCTCTGTATCATGGTAAAATAACAAACATGAATGTGCGTAACGCCATTGCTACATACATTAGAAGTTTGGCAACTTTTGACTCTAAGTTTGATAGAAATATAAACGGGCTAGAAGAAACTATGACTGAAGAAGAAGTTAATGGTTTTAATCTTTTTATGGGTAAAGCAGCTTGTGCAACATGTCATTTTCCACCGGCTTTTAATGGTACTGTATCACCTAAATATATGGAAAGCGAGTTTGAGAATTTGGGTGTTCCTAAAAATGCAAATTTTGAAAATCCTGTTTTAGATGATGATTGGGGGCAGTATTACCCGTACCAAGTTGTTGAAAAGAAACATTTTTTTAAGACTGCAACGGTGCGTAATGCAGATTTAACCGGTCCATATATGCACAATGGAGTATATAAAACTTTAGAAGAAGTAGTGGAGTTTTATAATGTTGGAGGCGGTTTAGGTATGGGTTTAGATGTGCCTCATCAAACCTTACCGTCAGATTCTTTAAACTTAACCGAAATAGAATCTAAGGCTATTATCGCCTTTATGAAAACACTTACGGATAAGCAATTTGAAAACCTGAATTAGAACTTTTCAAATACTCCCAATCCAAACAAGGCAAAATCATATTTAACTGGATCCGTTGGATCCAGTTTTCTTAAATTTTTATCTAACTCTGCAAGTGCTTTGGCATCGTTTTGCTTACGTTTCAGCAAACTTAGCTTTCTTGATACATTGCCTGAATGAACATCTAAAGGGCAGGATAGTTTTGATGCATTTATATGTTTCCAAATACCGAAATCTACATTGGTAGATGCATCTCGAACCATCCACCGTAAAAACATATTTATTCTTTTTGCCGCAGAGCCTTTTAATGGGTCAGAAACATGCTTGGTGGTACGTTGCTCATACGGTAATTCAAAAAATATTTTCTTGAATTCGGAAATTGTAGGTTGTAGACTATCCTTTGTTTGATGGGTTGTAAAAACTCCCTCTAATCCATTATGATTTGTGTAGATATTTTTAAGGCTTTGAATGAAATAGGTTAGGTCAATATCATTGAAAGTTCTATGAACAAAGCCCGCTAATTTTTCTAAATCGTCATCCGTATGATTTAATATGAAGTCAAATGGACTTTGACCCATTCTTTCCATAAGTTTATGAGAATTATTAATGATGCTTTTTCTATTACCCCAAGCAATAGTTGCTGTTAAAAAGCCGCTAATTTCAATATCTTCTTTGGTCGTAAAAAGATGTGGAATTTGTATAGGGTCTGTTTCTAAAAATTCAGGATTGTTGTATTGAACAACCTTCTCATCTAAAAAAACTTTTAATTCACTTTTTGTCATTCAAAGGAAATATCTGAAAATTGCATGATTAATACAGGTATTACTAAAACCATATTATAGAAGGCATGTAGGGCCATTGACCAAACTAGACCATATTTAACTCGTATAAAACCTAAGATAAACCCAACACCAATTTGTGGTGCTACCAATAGTGGAGAAAACAATAATACTTGAGTATTCATTTCAAAGTTACTAATGTGCATGAACCCAAAGGCAATGGTAAAAAGATAAAATATAGGTTTGAAGAATTTAGAGTTTTTAAAAAAGATTAAAGGTCCTCTAAACAGTAATTCTTCAAAAAATGGAGCAATTATAACGGCTAAAAAAAATATAAGCAAAGCAGAATAGTTTTCGAACAAATCGTCCATAGCATGTTTGCCCATATCTAGTTGCAATATATTTTCAACTATACTAGCAACCATTAGTAGCAACATACTTGTGCCTAATGCTATTAATAATAACTTAAAAAAGGTGTTTAATTTGTTAGAAAATGATGTGGTTATATCTTGTTCGTAAAAAGGATTCTTGGCAAAGAAAAGTAGTTCTTGTAGCATTTTTTATCAGTTAGGCTAAAATGATTTCTTTATCTACAATTTTACCATCTACCATAGTTAATTTGCGATCTGCCATTTCTGCCAATTCACTGTTATGTGTAACGATTACAAATGTTTGTCCAAATTTTTCTCGTAATTCAAAAAACAATTTATGAAGGTTGTCAGCACTTTCAGAGTCTAGATTTCCACTAGGTTCATCAGCAAAAATAATAGATGGGTTATTGATCAATGCCCTTGCAACTGCAACCCGTTGTTGTTCTCCACCTGATAATTCTGATGGTTTATGATTATAACGATGAGATAATCCTAAAAAGTCTAAAAGTTCTTTAGCTCGTACTTCAGCATCTATTTTAGTTGTTTTTTTTATAAATGCGGGTAAGCAAACATTTTCGATAGCGGTAAATTCTGGTAATAACTGATGAAATTGAAAAATGAAACCTATATGTTCATTTCTAAATTTTGCTAAATCTTTGTCATTAAGATTTGTTGTCTCAATATCATTGATAAGTAATGTGCTATCGTTTCTGTTAGATTGTACATCTAACGTTCCTAATATTTGTAACAATGTTGTTTTACCAGCACCAGATGCACCAACAATAGAAACTATTTCTCCTTTTTTTATATGAAGATCAACTCCTTTTAATACTTCTAATTCTCCGTAATATTTATGAATGTTAGAAGCTTTTATCATGGGGTAGGGTGTATTTAAGGTACAGATTTATTGAAATTCAAAATTAACGAAAAAGGATGATGTTAAAAATAGTTATTCGTTTTTACTTCCTTTCATAATATAATTTAGTGTAACGTGATTAGATAAAGCAATGCTGCAATATGAACTATTTATGATATTTTTACGTTTTATGATGGAATAAAATATTAAATTTGTTCAACCTATACTTAATTAGGTTAAACACAAATACAAATTTATGTCTCCTTATAAAAATTTAGAAGAATATAATCTTGAAATTACCGATGAAGTTAAAAGCAGATATTCATCTATTATTAACGAAATTGGTGAAGATGTAGCTAGAGAAGGTTTGGTTAAAACCCCTGAGCGTGCTGCAAAGGCAATGCTTTTCTTGACGCAAGGATATCAACAAGATGCTGTGGAGATATTACAAGGGGCAATGTTTAAAGAAGACTATGATGATATGGTTATCATAAAAGATATTGAACTATATTCATTATGTGAACACCATATGTTGCCATTTTTTGGTAAAGCCCATATTGCATATATACCTAATGGGCAGATTGTTGGTCTAAGTAAAATACCTCGTGTAGTTGATGTTTTTGCTAGAAGACTACAGGTGCAAGAAAGGTTAACGCATGACATTTTGGAGTGCATTAATAATACGC
The DNA here is from genome assembly GCF_039968975.1 of Maribacter sp. Lineage (GTDB taxonomy): Bacteria > Bacteroidota > Bacteroidia > Flavobacteriales > Flavobacteriaceae > Maribacter. The sequence goes on from NZ_JBDVOT010000143.1 coordinate 19,618, forward strand.
TAAAACCAAAAGGAGTTGCTGTTGTAATTGAAGCTTCGCACATGTGTATGATGATGCGTGGTGTTCAGAAACAAAATTCGGTAACAACAACATCAGGATTTAGAGGTCAGTTTGAAAAGATTGAAACTAGAAACGAATTCTTGAAACTGATTAGTGCTAAACTTTCATAGTCTATTCTATACCTCGTAGTATTTAATTTTTAAAATTTGGCATCTTTGTTGCATTCTTTGATTAGAATAACTAATTTTTCAATATGTCAATTTTAAAAGATAAAAAATACAAGCAGCTTTTTATGGGCTTGCTTTTTGATGGTATAGGTATGCTATCATTTGCCATTCCTTTTGTAGGTGAATTTTCTGATATTGTTTGGGCTCCATTATCCGCTTGGTTAATGACGCGTATGTACAAAGGTAAGGTAGGTCAAGCTGCAGGTATATTTACTTTTGTAGAAGAGATTATACCAGGGTTTGATGTTATACCTTCATTTACCTTAATGTGGTTATATACCTATGTTTTTAAGGGTGCTAAAAAAGGTCAGACAATAGAAGTCTAAACATACTTTTAATTTTATAAAATCACTTAACTTTATCTCAAATACCATGCGTTTTGAAGAGAAGAAGTTTTGTTTCAAAATCTAGTTTAGGTGGTCTAGCTACTTTACTAGGAGTAGATATCGTTTTTAAAGAATTAATGCCAGAAGGTTACAAACCTGTAGCCTTGCAAGATAATGATCCCTTTAAATTATTTGATAAGGATAAAGGTATGGTCATTTTAAATGACAAACCTTGGAATATAGAGGCGCAAGCCCACCTTTTAGATGATAAAGTAACTCCCAATAAATCTATTTTCATTAGAAATAACGGACTCATTCCTGAGGAAATAGATATAGAAAATTGGACACTTACTATTGATGGGGAGTCTGTAAAACAAACAAAAACATATTCACTTACAGAGTTAAAATCAAAGTTTAAACATTATACATATCAATTAACACTTGAATGTGGTGGTAATGGTAGAAGTGAATTTGATCCGCCTGCTAAGGGAAACCAATGGACTATAGGTGCGGTTTATTGTGCCAATTGGACAGGTGTTAGACTACGCGATGTTTTAGAAGATGTTGGTATCAATGATGATGCTGTTTACTTCGGTTATCATGCAGCTGACATTCACCTTAGTAGAGACCCAAATAAGGAATCCATTTCTAGAGGAGCACCAATGGCTAAGGCACTACAAGATGAAACCATTTTAGCCTTCAAAATGAACGGAGAAGATATTCCTTTAGCGCACGGTTATCCTTTGCGCGTAATTGCAGGTGGCTGGCCAGCATCTGTTTCAGGCAAATGGTTGCAGCGCATAAGCATTAGAAATATAGTGCATGATGGTACCAAAATGACCGGTACTGCTTATCGAGTGCCTTGTAAACCAGTAGCCCCCGGAGAAAAAGTAGCAGATGAAGATATGTGTATTATAGAATCAATGCCGGTTAAATCTTTAATTACATATCCTAAATCTGGTGCTACATTATCCAAAGGAAAAATATTAAATATTAGAGGGCATGCTTGGGCAGGTGAGTTAGAAGTTACTAAAATGGAATATTCTATAGATTTTGGAGCTACTTGGCAAACGTGTACAATGGAAAAACCTGTCAATAGATTGGCCTGGCAACATTTCTCTGCAGTTATTTCATTTCCGCAAGAAGGGTATTATGAAGTTTGGGCAAAAGCTACCGATACAAACGGGGTAAGTCAACCAATGTTGCTGCCAGGATGGAATCCTAAAGGATATTTAAATAATGCTTGTCACAGAATAGCTGTAAAAATCACCTAGATGAAAAAGCAAAATCATGACAAAGTAAAACACAATGTTAAAGGTCTTTTTAGAAAGATTTGGTTAGTAGGTGTTATTCTAGCTATTGTAGTGGCTGCGTTGATATATTTTGTTAAAGATTTAAATCTATCTAACGAGCCTGAAACAGAAATTGTTGAAATACCCGATGAAGACGACTTTAACAGAATAGAAAATGGTATTCACGTAAGTACTGGTTTTATAGATGCACCAGGAATGACAGAGACCGTACAGAACTGTACCAATTGCCATTCTTCTAAATTGGTTATACAAAATAGAATGAGTGAAGAGCGATGGAAGTCAACCATCAAATGGATGCAGAAAACCCAGAATTTGTGGGATTTAGGGGAGAATGAAGCTACTATCATTAATTATTTGGTGACAAATTATCCTCCTAAAAAGGTAGGTAGGAGAGTGGTGCTTTCAAATGTTGAGTGGTATAAACTAGAAGAATAGTTATAAAAAAAAGCCTTTAAATTAAATTCAAAGGCTTTTTAATTACGTTAAGCGGTAGCGTATACTTATTCTACTACTACTTCAAAAGTTTGAGTAATGTCAGTTTCTCCACCTGCATCAGCCAAAGTACCATCGTTTGGTTTTGTTGGCTCATGACGTAGTGTAATAGTTAATAAACCTGAACCTGCATCACCAGTAGTCAATTCAAATTCAAGACCTATAGGGTTTCCGTCTTCATCTTCATCAGAATAAGTTAAATCTGCAATAGAACCAGACAATCCAAAGATAAATTGGTGCTCATCAGATTCTTCAGCTACTTCTTCAGTAATATCTTCTGCAGGAGTTTCAGTTTCGTTCAACAATTCAATACTTCCTGAATAAATTGTATTTGCTGTTAAATTGTCTGCCGATATAACAGGTTCATTTGGACCATCTCCATCTAAATCTTGAGATTTCAATATTGCAGTACCATTAGCACTAGTTAAAGTAACTGTCATTGTGGTAATTATCTCTTCTTCGTTTACAATTTCTGGTGTATCATCATCACTAGAACATGATGTCATTACTGTTGCCATTAAGCTCAATGCTAAAACTGTTTTTAATGCTTTGTTTCTTTTCATAGTTTTACTTGTTTTCATTTGTTAGTAATTATTATTAATAGTTAAAAATTAGGCGGAGACTTATATTTCTGCCCATATCGTCTGCAAAATATCGTTGGCGATTTAGATAATCACGATAATTGGTGTTTAATAGGTTGCTTGCACTAAGACCTATATTTAAATCATTTTTATTTTTTATAGTAAAAGATGCTTCGGTGTTCAGTGATAAAAGGTGATAAGCATCTGGTGGTGTATTGATATCCAATATTACATTTTCTTGCTGTTCTGGAGAAAATACCTCAATGTTATCTGGGTATCTTGTTTGTTCAAATACATACTGACTTTCTAAACTAACAAGAAAGTTGTTCCATTTAGGGTTTGTATATCTAATACTATTAGTAAAATTTGCAGCAGGTATATTTATAAGTGGCGTATCTGTTTCTGTATCTGTTCCTCTTACCCAAGCAAACTTATGATCTGTTCTAATATGTGATGACCAATTATTATATAATGAAGCATCTACACCTAATAGTACGGCATCAGTCTGTCTATAAGACCATACAGGAAAAGCACCTCTAATCGTGAATTCAACCCCTGTTGGTTCAACTTGTATAAAGTCTTTTATACTGTTTAGAAATGGAGCAACAGTATAGCCCCAGGTACTGATGTTTCTTTCTAAAGATGCTGAAAGTTTGGATGATGTTTCGCTTTTAATTCTTAAATCGCCTAATTCTATACGTGCCGCAGAATGGTGTAGACCATCGCTGAATAATTCTGACGGATTTGGAGCCCTTTGTGAATAAGCATAATTAAGACGTAAATGATCTTTATCATTCAATTTGTAATGCAATCCTGCTGTGCCAGAGAAATTATGGTAGTCAAAAACAGGATTAACAAGTAATTGAGTACCTAAATCTTCAATAATGATATCGGCAAAGTCTACATCATATCCACGTTCTTCCCAACGGGAAACTCTATAGAATTTTTTTGCATCTATTCTACTAAAGTCATAACGAGCCCCAGCATCTAAAGTCCAATCATTATTGAGTTCATAGCTACCAATAGTGAAAAGCCCAAAATCGTACTTATCATAATCAGGAATCAATCTTCTTACGCCTGTATCAGGATTTGCAAAGTTGGTTTGATATCTACCTAATGCTCCTACTTTGAGGTCAAAACCTTCTTTAGCATCAAGTTTAATATTGGTTAAAACAGAATGTGTTGTTAGTTTTAAATCTAACGATGCTTTGTCTGCATCATCACCTACACGTATATCATATTCAAATCTCCTGTTTTGCTGAAAATCATATTGAGTAGTCCATTTTCCAAATCCTTCAAACCTACGATAGTAGCTAAGTTTTCCTAAATGGTGGGTAACATCTTGGTAAGGTTGGGTAATATCATAAGTAAAATCATTGATTATACTAGGTACATCACTATTGATGGCATTAATTAAATCATCTACGTTACCAATATGTGAGGCTCTCAGTATACCGATTTCTGAATTAAAGTAAGAGTAATACCCTTCCCAGCCTTGTTCAAAATCACGTTTTCCTATATTTAATGATAAACCACTTTCATTAATACCAGTGTTTGAAAGTATATAATCCGGTGCTTCTAAATCTCCTAATTTTTTGTAAGATCCCTGGGCTTTTATGTATAACCCAGATTTGTATGATTTGGTCAGCGAAGATGTAACGTTACCGCCACGACCATTTGATGAAAAATTTAATTGTGTTTTACCAAATAAAGAGTCTGTTCTAACCACAGGCAATGGTTCTAGTACAATTACTCCGCCAATAGCATCACCACCATATTCTATTGCAGCGGCTCCTTTAATAACGCTAATGTTTTGGTTAGCATTGACATCTACGTTAGGGGCATGTTCTTCTCCCCATTCCATGTCCTGCATGCGTACGTTATTGTTTAGAATTAAGATTCTACTACCGTTTAAACCTTGTATTACTGGTTTAACAATATTTCCACCAGTGTTCAAGGTTGAAACACCTGCAATTTTCTTTAAAGCATCGCCTAAACTATTACCGCTGTTTCGTTCTATATCTTTTACGGATAAGACATTTTCTTGTGCAGAGTTGGTACTTTTAGGTATATCGCCAATTACCTTCACTTCTTTTAACTCTTCTAAATGATGTTCTAGTCTAATCTCAGAAAAGGTGTTACCATTTATGCTAACAGTAACAAATTTGGTGGTACACTCTGGGTGTGATATTTCTAATTCTATAACTCCATCACATAGATTTTTAAAGGTAAATTTTCCATTGTCTTTAGAAACTGTAGAAAGATTTTTACCAGTGATATTAATAGTTGCACCACTCAACGTACTGTTGTCATGGAAATCAACTATTTCTCCTAATAAAATTGAATTGCAATCTTGAGCGTACATCGCTGAGCTACAGAAGATTGCGAAAACATATAAATATAATTTCATTATATAAGTTTAGCGCTTATGTATATCGTTACAGAAATGTAAATCGATAAGTTCTTTAGATAGGGTATTAACTAAGGAAAGGGGGAGGTCTGCCAAATAGAGCATGCCTAAAAGAAAAGGAAGGAGCATCAAATACTAAGGGTGATATTCTTTCACCTGTAAAAGCGATTAATGGTAATAGGATAAAAACTAAAGTCGCAACAAAGGTAAAATCTGAATTATAATTTTCTACTGCCAAATCACAAATGCTGCAATTTTCTATCGAGTCGACCTCATTGTCTTGATGTGTATAAATGTGAAAAGAAATCACCTTAATTAACATAAGGCAAAACAAAATAAACACAGAAAAATATGTAAATATTGATTTCTTCACAGAGCTAAATTACTAAAAGAAGTAGAATTGAATGTTAAATAAAACCTAACAAAATTAATTAGAACAGAAAACCTAGACCTAATCTTGTTAGCATCTTTTTTTCAAAAGCCCAAAAGAATTTGAATTGTCCAAATAACCAGCCGTATATTACTAATAGTATCTGATAAAAAGGAAAAATTAAAAGAATTCGTAAAATCCAGTAGATTGTTGTTCCCCACCATGCATCAGGAAAATTAGCTTGTTGTAAGCCTATTAAATTTAAAAAAGGTTTAGCAACAAAGACAGAAGATGATCCTGTAATGGCAAATACAATAAAAATAATGGTTAATTGAAAATTGCTGGTTACGCCCCAGCGCTCTTTTAATTTTTGCATGACATGTATTAAATGCCGCAAATATACTTTTTATATACGGGGTACAAAAGGTCCTAATCGTTGATTGTACTTTCTTTGAAAATAGATGAAATAATTATATAATTTATAGTTGACTTCATACCCATAGTCTATTTGGCTAGAATAATCAATTTGTAGTTCATATAAATTGGGGTCAAATCTAGAGGGTTGTATAACTCTATTGTTCCATTCTAAAACCATCATGTAATTTCTATTCTCAAGAAAGCTTTGAGAATAATACCCCTCAGGTTTTGCAACCGAGCTTAACCAGACATTAAAACCTGGTTCTATAATAATTATTTCGTATTCTGTAGTATTACTTGAAATGGTAATGGTGTCACCTTCAACTTGCTTAAAGGCCTGCTCTTCATCACTAGATATAGATAATGATTCTTTTGTAGATCCGCAACTAACCATACATGATGCAAGCACAGCAAGTAAAAACAAATTCTGAAATAGTAAACAGGTCTTTTTCATAGAATATAAGATACAAAAAAACCCGCTTGCAGCTGCAAGCGGGTTATATAAATAGAATTTTATAAAATTATTTACCGAATAGACCTCCTAAAAGACCTCCGATACCGCCACTACTTTTATTGCTGCCCATTACCATACCGGCAACATCGTCTAAAATACTGCCATCACCATCCGCATCTAACAAAGAAGTGATTAAGCTTTGATTTTCTTGTGGTTGTCCACCTAACATGCTACCTAAAAGAGCATTCATGCCAGTACTGTCACTTACATTACTTTCAGCAGTTTGCTTTCCTATCATTCCCATAACAATAGGAGCAGCTATTTTTAGAATTTGTGCAACTGATCCAGAATCTAAACCAGATTTTGCACTAAGGGCATTTTCTACCTGAGGTTGTTTGTCACCAAACACATGACCCAAAATACCTGCGCCGTCTGCCATTACGCTATCATCAACGCCACCGCCAAAAAGACCGCCTAAGTTATCTAAAATACCACCTGAATGATTACTGGATAATGCACTCATTAAGCCTTGAGCACCTTCTGGGGTAGAAACATTTTTTTTCATAGCGCCAAGTATTAGTGGCATAGCCATACTTAGTACGTTTGCAGTTTTGTCTGCTGGTTGATTTGTTTGACCTGCAACTCCGCTAATTAATTGTTGCCCCATTGGGCTATTTAGTAAATCTAATAATCCTGCCATTGTAATTAGTTAATTTAATGTTTATGCTGTAAAATACGAAAAAGCGTTAACAATATTGACTTTTTAGATGCTATTTTAACAGTGATATTATTTGTTCTGCCAATTCTAGGCCTATTCTCTCTTGAGCTTCTAATGTAGCTGCACCAATATGTGGTGAAAGAGAAATACTGGAATGCATCAATATTTTAATTTCTGGTTTTGGTTCAGATTCATAAACATCTAAGCCTGCAAAAGCTACTGTTCCATTTTCTAAAGCTTCAATCAAAGCAACTTCATCTAAAACTCCACCTCTGGCAGCGTTTACGATGCCTACACCTTTTTTCATCTGAGCAAATTCAGATTTACCAAGTACATACTTGTCTTGACCTGGAATATGTAATGATATGTAATCTGCTTGTTGAAGTAAATCTTCTTTTGCTGTATTTTTTAAATTGAATGTCATTGTCTGACCATCAAAAAAAGAAAGTTCAATACTAGTTTGGTCCACTTCAGGGTCACAATACAACACATTCATACCTGCGCCAATGGCAAGTTTTGCGGTTGCCTGACCAATGTTTCCAAAACCAAAAATACCAAGAGTCTTACCTCTTAATTCAGTTCCTTTTGAATATGATTTTTTAAGTCCTTTAAAGTTGCTATCACCTTCTAATGGCATGTTTCTATTGGCGTCGTATAAAAAACGAGCACCACCAAAAAGATGACCAAAAACCAATTCTGCTACAGACTCTGATGAAGCTGCAGGTGTGTTGATAACGTGTAGACCTTTTTCCTTTGCGTAATCAACATCAATATTATCCATGCCAACACCACCGCGACCTATTAGTTTTAAGGTAGGGCAGGCGTCTATTAAATCTTTTCTAACCTTAGTAGCACTACGTACCAATAAGGCGTCAATCTTATGTTCGTTTATATAATTGACAAGCTGTTCTTGAGCAACAGTTGTTGTTGAAATTTCAAATCCTGATTTCTCTAATGCGGCTATACCGTTCTGAGAAATACCATCATTTGCTAATATCTTCATATATTATTCTAAAATTTTATGTGGAGTAGGTTGTAATTGCAAGGTTTTGCAATGTACTTGTTTACCCTTTTCGCTCCATTTCACTCATTACATCAACCAATACGCCAACGCTTTCTAATGAAAGGGCATTGTACATACTAGCTCTATAACCACCTACAGAGCGGTGACCGTTTAAGCCATTAATCCCTGCTTCTTTTAGCATACTGTCAAAAGTTGATTTTAAAACCTCATCTGTAATATTGAAGGTTGCGTTCATTAAAGAGCGATCTTCAATATTTGCAAAACCTTCGAATACAGGGTTTAAATCTATTTCAGAATATAATAATCTAGCTTTTTTCTCATTCACTTCTTCAATAGCGGTAATACCACCCAGGTTTTTAAGCCATTCTAAAGTAAGCATTGATGTATATACAGCAAATACTGGCGGAGTGTTAAACATGCTATCTTTTGCAATATGCACTTGATAATCAAGCATAGAAGGAATTTTCCTAGAAACTTGACCTAAAATGTCTTCTTTAACAATTACTAATGTTGTCCCTGCAGGACCCATGTTCTTTTGTGCACCTGCATAGATTAAATCAAACTGAGAAAAATCCATAGTTCTAGAAAAAATATCAGAACTCATATCACAAACTAACGGGCAATCTGTTTTTGGAAATTTCTTAAATTGAGTTCCAAAAATGGTATTGTTAGAGGTAATGTGTAAATAATCTAAACCAGTTGGTACTGAATATCCTTTAGGAATGTATTTAAAGTTTTCATCTTTTGAAGATCCAACTTCAACTACGTCTCCAAATAATTTTGCTTCTTTTATTGCTTTATCACTCCAGGTACCAGTATTCAAATACCCAGCTTTTTTTTCCAATAAGTTATATGCAACCATTAAAAACTCAAGACTTGCTCCGCCTTGTAGAAATAGTGCTTTATATCCTTTATCCTTTAAATCTAATAGTTCTAGTGCTAAAGATCTTGCATTTTCCATCACGGCAACAAAATCTTTACTTCTGTGTGAAATTTCTACAAGTGAAAGTCCAGAACCATTGAAGTCCATAACTGATTCAGAAGCTTTTAACAATACTTCTTTTGGTAATATACAAGGACCGGCGCTAAAATTATGTTTTTTCATTTGTGTGTAAATTAAGGATGCAAATGTCAGGATTTTTTCAAGATTTGTCTATACGTAACAGTATTTAATTCTACGATGTTCTCAACAAGAAATCAACCGTGTCTATACCATCGGCATAATCGCTTAATGATGGTTTTTGAGTATTGCCAAATGAAATTTCCCCATCAGTAAAGCCTGAAGATACAATACATTGAATTTTATCTTCTTGATTTTTTAAAGTTGACTTTAAGCTAGAAATGTCATCATAATATTCATAAAATAACGATGCAATAGGGGAGCCGAAACTTTCTTCTTCCTTTAAGATAAGAAAACCGTTATCTAATATCTTAAACTCGCTCATTAAATAAACCGCCTTATTGTAGTCGTAATTGTTGGCATATTTATTATGGTTTATAATATCGTTATATGGAAACATTGCTTTAAAGAATGTATCTATCGTGTAATCTGTTGGAATATATATTTTTGAGACACTTCTGCATCCCAATCCAAAATATCTAAAAATATCTTCACCTAAAGCTGTTAGTTCTTCAGTTGTTTCTTTACCGTTAAGTACCGCTACAGAGTTTCTGTTTTTACGAATAATATTAGGTTTTTTACTAAAGTAATATTCAAAATATCTTGCAGTATTATTGCTGCCGGTTGCTATTACGGCATTATAATTTTCAAGCTTTTCTTTTGTGAAAGTCACCCTGTCATTAAAAATAGGTTCTATCTCTGTTAGATAATCAATAAGTAGGGGTATAAGTTTTTGGTCGTTACTTGATAGTTTTACCAGCGCCTTATTTCCGGTGATTAAGACACAAAGAAGATCGTGAAAACCCACCAAAGGAATATTACCTGCCATTATTAAGGCTACGGTCTTTTCTTTATTGGATTCTAAATCATAACCGCTTAACCAATTGTCTATACTATCTTTTGTGAGCGTATTGCCCCATTCTTGAAAGGCATGAATACAATTTTCTTCTGAAAACCATCCATTATAATGTTGTGCTCTTTCGGCTTCAGTTTTAAATCGTTCAATCCATTTGTCATTTAAATGCTCGGAAATGGTATTAGTTGTGACTAAATCACAAAATGTTCTCAGAAAATTTCCAAGTTTAACAAAAGCTTCTATACTAGGGTTGCTATGGGTCATTATATTTGTATACTAGTTCACTAGGAATTACCTTTGTGCAAAAATAAGCATGCCCGTTCTTTTTTGGGCATTTTAACGTAGAAGAAATTATGGCAATTATAATAACAGACGAATGTATTAATTGTGGGGCTTGTGAACCAGAATGTCCTAATACCGCAATATATGAAGGAGCAGATGAATGGAGATATGCTGACGGTACTTCTTTGGATGGTAATGTTGTGTTGCCAGATGGTAAAGAAGTTGATGCCAACGATGTTCAAGAACCTATTAGTGATGAAGTATATTACATAGCACCAGATAAATGTACAGAATGTATGGGCTTTCATGAAGAACCTCAATGTGCTGCTGTTTGTCCAGTAGATTGTTGTGTGCCAGATGATGATAATGTAGAAACCGAAGAAGTGCTTTTAGCAAAGCAACGTTTTATGCACCCGGAGTAAACTGTATTTATGAGGACCTTTTTTGAATTGGTCTTTTCCTGTAGGTGAAATTAATAGTGTTCTGTGTTAAATATGCAGTAATAGATTTTAAATCACTTAACGTACTTATATTAAATGAAAAAAGCTACCTAAATCAATAGGTAGCTTTTTTTAAATAAACTAAATCAAAACTAAAATTTATAATTCAACGATAGGTTGAACATTGTACCTAGTTGACTAAAGTGGTAACCATCATACGTCATTTGAGAATAACGTTGGTTGAAAGTTATCAGGTTAGATTGTGTTTGTGTCTGTGCTGGGTCAGCCAAAATAGCATCTCCTGCAGCATTCTGAGAAACAAAATTCCACTCAGGTAATACATTTAACAAGTTGTTGATGTTAAGTGCTATCGTTAACTTCTCTGAAGCACTAAAATTAACACCCAAATCAGTAACTACTTTAGGGTCGAATTCAGTACCAAGGTTGAAATTACCATTTGCATCAGTACTTAAACCTTGTTGAAAAAAGCTTGTTTTACCAAATAACGTATTGTTTAAAGAGAAACCGAATTTGTTAATTTCATAATTTGCTCCTAAAATCCATTTTGTTTTAGGTCTTGAAGTAAAGAACAATGCTTCTTGTGTTTGGTTTACTACAGACTGACCAGAGTTTGCAACTAAATCGATGTCCTTTACAGGTCCGTCAAGTTCATTCTGTATAGTATAGTTACCAGATAAGTTTAAATCTAAACTACCTTCTCCAATTTCTATTCCTTTATAGGCAAGAACTACATCTACACCAGAGGTTTTTGTATCAATGGCATTAGAAAAGAAACTAACATCACTTAAGTTGTTGTTTGCTAAAAGAATATCTAACGGATTAGTAGCATCTCCGCTACCTCCAATTTCATTTCCTAAAACAATTCTGTCTTTTACAGCAATATTATAGTAATCAAAAGTATAGCTAAACTTAGATATTTTACCACCAAAACCAACTGTAAAGTTTGTAGATGTTTCAGCATCTAATTGAGGTATACCCAATAATTTAGCTTGTGTAGATACATTGTTGATTAAACCACCAACTTGTATACCTTGACCTGGTACAAAGCTATACTGCGCTTTTTGCGTGTAGATTTGGTGTAGGGTAGGAGCTCTAAATCCTGAAGATATAGAACCTCTTAATGTAAATGCATCACTAAACTTGTAACGAGAACTAAACTTATAAATAAATGTGTTACCAAAATCAGAGTAATTCTCTGTTCTAATAGTTCCACTTAATAAGAAAGCATCAGTTACATCATAATCTAAACTTAAATATCCACCAATGTTATAACGGTTAAACTTTCCTGAGTTTTGAGGGGAAGCACCTGCAAATGAATCTGCACCACCACCATCATAAGAAGCTAATTCACCTTCTATGATTTCAAAAGTCTCGGTTCTGAACTCGGCACCAACACCAATACTTACTTTATCAGATAATAATCTTGAAATATCTATGTTTCCTACATTGTGAGAGAATCTTGTTCCTCCTGGATCAAATGATTGCTGACTATTTTCTCTATATAGTTCCGATCCTTCCGTAATTTCACCATCATCAACAGAGCCATTTCCATTTGCATCTATGAATACTGATGGAGAATAAACAACATTTCTATTGTGTGTATTGTTTACTTTATAAGTTTGTAAGTTTCCACCTGTTGTAAAACTAGCATCAACGTTCCAATCATTAATAGTCGATTTGAACCCTATTGTAGCATTATAATCACTTAATAAACCTTCAAATGTTGGTAAGTAACCGTCATAGCCACCTGCATTATTTGGGTTGTTACCAGGGAAGAAATCTGCTAGATAAGGATCATCATCAAGAGTTCTCCAGTATGGAGTTCTGTAGTTTGCAAAACTGTTTACAGCTTTGTAAACATATGCTGCATTACCATAAAGAGAAGTATTTTCACTTAGTTCATAACCTAAATTCAGTGAGAATTTAGCTGCGGCAGTTTCAGGAGAACCATTAATATTACCTGCATCTGGGACTCTTGATAAAAATTCTTGAACATCAGCAATATCTGCCCCAAAATCGGCAGCTTCACCTGCGGCATCTACTGTGCCTGGTCTATTAGCTTGGTTTACTTTAGATAAATCTATGGTATAGTTTATAAAACCTTTGTCTTCACCAATGGAGGAGCCATTATTAATAGCTACGCCAAACATTTCACCATCACCTTCAGAAGTAATACCAGTTCTAATTGTTGCAGATCCTTCATTGGGAGAATCTTTTAGGATAATGTTCATTACACCGGCAATGGCATCAGAACCATATTGTGCGGAAGCACCATCTCTTAGTATTTCAACTCTTTTAATCGCATCTGTAGGAATTGCAGAAATATCTGCGCCTGTTTCACCACGTCCAGGAGATGTTTGTGTGTATAATAAGGCACTTAAGTTTTTACGCTTACCATTAATTAATATCAATGTTCTAGATGGTCCCATGTTTCTAATTTCATAAGGATCCAATAAAGAAGTAGCATCATTTACAGGTGTTTGTACTGTGTTAAAAGATGGAATTTTATATTGCAAAGCTTTATCAAAAGTTGCTTGACCCGTTGAGCTTAAATCTTTAGCTCCAATAACATCTACAGGTAAAGGCGTATCTGCATTACTTCTAGGTGCTGTACGAGAACCAACAACAATAAATTCATCTAGTTGCATACCTTCAGAGAGTTGCACGTTAATGGTTTTCTTTCCTGCTGTTGATACTTCTTGTGTTGCAAAACCAATATAACTGAATACAAGTTTAGTGTCACTAGATACGTTAATAGTATAGTTTCCATCGAAATCAGAAGTAGTGCCGTTTGTTGTTCCTTTTTCTACAATATTAACTCCTGCTAGTGGCATACCAGAATCATCAGTTACTGTACCGGTAATACTATTTTGAATTTTTTTATTCAAAGTCATTGCGGTAATACCGTTAGTGGCGGAATTAATTTTAAGAACTTTAGCTCTTTCCGCCTTTTTATGGTACACCACATAATATTTATTGCCTAGATATTCAAAATCAAAACTAGTCTTGCGTTCTAGTTTGTGGATAATTTTATCTAATACAGGAAATTTGTATTCCTCAGGGTTTAAGCTGGTCGATGAGACTAGCGCTGGGTTGTATGTAAAATAAACCTCGTGCTTGGCACTAATTTCGTTAAGAAATTCGCTTAGAGTTACATTTTCTTTGAGTTCATCAGCTGCTGTTACGCTAGTAATGCTTGAAAAAAGCATTACTGCAAGCAGTAATCTCATAAGTTTGTTTGTTCTCATAAATAAATAGTTTAGTTAATAATAGGGTTCTCTTGTATTAGTAATGTGTTCTCTTTGTTTATAATTCTAGTACCTGTTGCTTTTTCAATTGCGGCAATACATATTTTTAAGTTTTGATTAGGAATACCACCGGATATGGGTATTTCTTTTAAGTGTTCAGATTCATATTTGACCTCTAGGCCGTAAGTGGTTTCCAGATTGAACATCACTTCTTTCAGGGGAATTTCGTTGAATGCATAGGTGCCTCCTCGCCATAGCGCATATGGAGTTTTTATATCTACTTTTTTATGTGTGAGCTTTTTACTCTCTTTAGAGAATGAAACTATTTCACCGGGAATCATTTTGGTTATTTCGCCATTTTTAAGTTCTAGGTGAATGGAGCCTTCGTCAAGGACTACATTAGTTTTTTGTTTTCTAGTATTTACATGAAAGTGTGTGCCTAAAACTTCAACTTTAAGGTCATCTGTAATTACCCAAAATTTTGCATTTGTACTCGGTATTGGTTTTACTTTAAAATAAGCCTCTCCTTTCAAGTGTATAAGTCGTGGATTTTCATTGTCATACCAAATTTTGGAATTTCCATTAAGAACTACAGAAGTACCATCTGGTAATTTTAAATCAATGATTTCTCCAAAATTAGTCTTATGTGTAGTGTTTGTGTTATTCGTAAAATAAGAATAACTCGTCCAGGTTAATAAAACCAGTATTACAGCGGCTGCAGCAGTAAATATGGTACTATATAAAGTGCGTGCTTTCTTTTTGTTTGTATTATTTTCAAGATTAAGGTTTATTTTAGGAAGAACATTTGATAATGCTTCATTTACCTTGTCATTGCTAGGGTAATTTTGATCAAATTTTATACCTATTATAATGTCTTTGGCATTCTCGGCCGTAACTACATGTTCTGGGTGATTTTTTAACCAATTATTCCAGTAGGTAATATCATTTTTATTTAGACCTTTTGCCCAATTTTCAAATGAAGAATCAGATAAAAAATAATATAAGTTGAATTTGTTTTTGTTGTTCATTTAGTATGGTATTCCATTTATAAGAGGTTTAATTCTTAAAAATATACCCTACTTTTTTTAATTTTTTTTCAAAATATTTTTAATGTGCTGATTTTCAGATAATTTACGAAGTTTGGATAGTGCTTTTTGAAGTACATTTAAAACACTTTGGTAGTTCATATCCATTACTTCCGCAATGTCAGAATTTTTCATGCCACTATAATATTTTAAGTATAAAACCTCTTTTTCTCTAGGAGATAGTTTGTTTATAAGGTTGGCTAGGGTAGTGGTGCAAAGAAATTGTATTTCTTGGTGAATAGATATTTCTTCTGCAGAAAACGTGAAATTAGATTTAAAAAGCTGTGCTTCTGAAATAGGAACGTTATTTTGATTCTTTTGTAATTGCTTTATTAATCTTCTTTTAAAGGATACAAATAAGTATGCTTTTAAATTGTTAATTGAATTTTGTTTGTCTCGATTCTCAAACAACTGGATAAAGAAATTTTGAAGACAATCTTCTGTTAATTCCTGGTTATTGCTCAATTTTAAGCCATACACATATAATTGCGGATAATACTTCTTAAAAAGGAGACTAAAGCCATTGGCTTCGCCCTTTTTAAAGAAATAACATATTGTTTCATCAGAATGAAGTTCCATATATTATTACATGTTGCTGATAGCAAAGTAATAATTATTTCCTAAAATGTGTTAAAAAACTTTAGTTTAACTGTCGTTAAGCTAATAAAATTGCATAATATTTAAATAATCAGTACAAAATCTATCATAAATGTTAGGTAAAATTTTGAATGTAAAATCTACTAGTAAAAACTATATTTGCATCCTTGAAATATTCTAAATTATGAAAGCAGGTATCGTAGGATTGCCAAACGTAGGTAAATCAACACTTTTTAATTGTTTGTCTAATGCTAAAGCGCAAAGCGCAAATTTTCCATTCTGTACTATTGAGCCTAACATTGGCGTGGTTAATGTACCAGATGCAAGATTGAAAAAATTAGAAGAACTGGTAGATCCAGAAAGAGTGCTGCCTGCAACTGTGGAGATTGTTGATATTGCCGGTCTTGTAAAAGGAGCCAGTAAGGGTGAAGGTTTAGGAAATCAGTTTTTAGGAAATATTCGTGAAACAGATGCTATTTTGCATGTGTTGCGTTGTTTTGATAATGACAATATAGTTCACGTTGACGGTAATGTAGATCCAATTAGAGATAAAGAAACTATAGATATGGAGCTTCAGTTGAAAGATTTGGAGACTGTGGAAAAGAAATTGGAAAAAGTAAAAAGAGCTGCCAGAACTGGTAATAAAGATGCTCAAAAGGAAGAAGCTGTATTATTAGCTGTGAAAAACGGGTTAGAAGCAGGTACTTCTGTTAGGGCTATTGAAATAGAAGAGGAGTCTAGACTAGAATTTGTGAAGCCACTTCAGTTTATTACAGATAAACCGGTGATGTATGTTTGTAATGTTGATGAAGATGGCGCTGTTTCCGGTAATGCCTATGTTGAAAAAGTAAAAGAAGCAGTTGCAGCTGAAAATGCAGAGGTTATCTTTTTGGCGGTAGGTACTGAGGCTGATATTACAGAACTAGAGACCTATGATGAGCGCCAAATGTTTTTGGAAGATTTAGGTTTAGAGGAACCAGGTTCTGCTAAACTAATTCGTGGAGCTTATAAATTACTTGATTTGGAAACTTACTTTACTGCTGGTGTTAAAGAAGTTCGTGCTTGGACAATCCCTGTTGGGGCGACAGCTCCGCAAGCTGCGGGAGTTATACATACTGATTTTGAGAAAGGATTTATTCGTGCTGAAGTTATTGCTTATGATGACTACGTTACTTTTGGTAGTGAAGCAAAAGTAAAAGAAGCTGGTAAAATGAGAGTAGAGGGTAAAGAGTATATCGTTAAAGATGGTGATGTAATGCATTTCCGTTTTAACGTTTAATGTTCGTATATAGTCAACCGGTCACGTAGCTGTTTTAATTCTTGCTCTAATCGGTTGACTTTTTTTATCATATGGTTTAAGGTGTCTATGCCTTCCATATTAATGCCAAGGTCTTCCCGTAATCTATATATTCGTTCAATCTCCACTATAAATTGTGGTTCAACGTACATTTTATTTTCAATTTGCTGTACTTCAATCATTTCAAATTCAAGAAGGTCGTCTATGAATTTCATTGGAGTTTGAGTTTGTTGGCAGTATATATCTATTTGTATGTAGTCTTCTGAATTCATATTATCGTAATTCTGAAAGTTGTTTAAATAATTCTTTTTCTTTTTCTGAAAGCTTAGTTGGTGTGATAACCTTGTAGGTGATATATAAATCTCCATGAGCTCCTTTTTTCTTGTAAACTGGCATACCTTTTCCTTTTAGCTTTACTTTAATGTCATTCTGAGTTTCAGGCTTCACTTTTAGTTTTACTTTGCCTGTCAATGTTTCTACCTCAATTAAGCTACCTAAAATTGCATCGTATAATGAGATAGGTTCATTTTTATACAAATCGCTCTTTACTCTTTTGAAGTTGGTGTTGTTATTAATCTCAAAGGTTAAGTAGAGGTCTCCTTTGGGTCCGCCATTTACACCTTCGCCTCCATATCCAGAGATTTTAATGGTTTGCCCATCCTCAACACCTGCCGGTATGGTTATTCTAATTTTTTTAGAGCCTAGGTCTAAAGTTTGCTTTTGGTCTTCAAGAATGTCTAACAGGTTTAATTTTAAAGTTGCATTTAAATCTTGCCCCTTAAACTGACTTGATCTTTGTCTGCCGCCACTGCTAAAACCTCCGCCGGTACCACCAAACATTGATTCAAAGAAATCTGAAAAATCTTCATTTGATCCGCTAGCGCTAGAATAGCTTCTTCTATTTCCGCTAGAAGAACTGCGCTGGTTTCTTTTTGCTTCTTCAAAAGCATCGGCATGTTCCCAGTCTTTACCGTATTGATCGTATTTCTTTCTTTTTTCGGGATCACTTAAAACCTCATTCGCCTCATTAATACGTTGAAATTTTTCCTGTGCAGTTTTGTCATTCGGATTTAAATCTGGATGAAGCTTACGTGCTAATTTTCGATATGCCTTTTTAATATCGGCTTGTGACGCCTTCTTGTCAATTTCAAGAATTTTGTAGTAATCAATAAATTCCATAATTATTAAAAATCTACTTTAAAGGTATAAAAAGAACAATTTTTCGACAATGACTTTTGTCAGTAATTTGTAACTCGTTTATGATAGATTTTAGCTTTATTGATTCTTAGGTTACGGTGATTATGGTAATGGCTATCAACAATAAGCATCAATTTATTGTTAATTACTTTAACAGATAGGTGTTTTATTTTTTGCTGAGTGGTGCTATCTTTAACGCAACTTTCTTAAACTTTCTTAAATGTCTCAAGACACAACTCAATATACTGAAGATAACATACGCTCGCTTGATTGGAAAGAACATATCCGATTACGACCTGGTATGTATATCGGTAAATTAGGAGATGGTTCGTCAGCAGATGATGGCATCTACATTTTATTGAAAGAGGTTATCGATAACTGTATTGATGAGTTCGTTATGGGGGCCGGTAAAACCATTGAAATATCTATTAAGGATAAAGTGGTCAAGGTTAGGGATTATGGTCGTGGTATACCTTTGGGCAAGGTAGTAGATGTTGTTTCTAAAATGAACACTGGTGGTAAGTACGATAGCCGAGCCTTTAAAAAATCTGTGGGTTTAAATGGTGTAGGTACCAAGGCGGTAAATGCATTATCTAGTTTTTTTGAAGTTCAATCTTCAAGAGATAATCAACTAAAAACGGCTCAGTTCAGTTCTGGTAACTTAGAGAAAGAAATTGGTCCTGAGGAAACTGGTAAAAGAAAAGGTACAAAGGTTACTTTTATTCCAGATGATTCTATTTTCAAAAATTACAAATATAGAAATGAGTATGTGGAACGCATGCTTAAAAACTATGTTTACCTTAATCCGGGATTGACCATTGTTTTCAATGGTGAAAAATTTCATTCTGAAAACGGACTTAAGGATCTTCTAGAGGATAATAACAATGTTGAGGATATGCTTTATCCTGTTATTCATTTAAAGGGCGATGATATTGAAGTTGCCATTACACATAGTAGAACACAGTACAGTGAAGAATATCATTCTTTTGTAAACGGTCAGCATACAACACATGGTGGAACGCACCAGGCTGCTTTTAGAGAAGCTATTGTAAAAACTATTCGTGATTTTTATGGCAAATCATATGATGCTTCAGATATTAGAAAATCTATAATCTCCGCAATCTCCATTAAAGTAATGGAGCCTGTTTTTGAAAGTCAGACCAAAACAAAATTAGGATCTACGGAAATGGGAGGTAATTTCCCGACAGTAAGAACCTATATTAATGATTTCGTTGGTAAATATTTAGATAACTACCTTCATAAAAATGCCGATACCGCTGAAAAACTTCAGCGCAAGATTATGATGGCAGAGAAGGAGCGTAAGGAGCTTTCCGGTATTCGAAAATTAGCTCGTGATAGAGCGAAAAAAGCGAGTTTGCACAATAAAAAGCTTCGCGATTGTAGAATTCACTTAGGTGATATAAAGAAAGATAGAAGATTAGAGACTTCTTTGTTTATAACGGAGGGGGACTCAGCATCTGGTTCTATAACAAAATCTAGAGATGTAAATACACAGGCCGTATTTAGTCTTAAGGGTAAGCCATTGAACTCTTACGGTATGTCTAAGAAGATTGTGTATGAAAATGAAGAATTCAATTTGTTGCAGGCCGCATTGAATATAGAGGAGTCTATTGAAGATTTGCGATACAACAATATCATAATTGCAACCGATGCCGATGTAGATGGTATGCATATTCGTTTGCTATTGATTACATTCTTTTTGCAGTTTTTTCCTGAGTTAATAAAAGAGAATCATTTGTACATTCTGCAGACTCCATTATTTAGGGTTAGAAATAAAAAAGAAACTATTTATTGCTATAGTGATGAAGAGCGCCAAATGGCAATAAACAAATTAACCGGTAAACCTGAAATTACTCGATTTAAAGGATTGGGAGAAATATCACCAGATGAGTTTAGGCATTTCATAGGTGACGATATTAGGTTAGAGCCTATTATGCTTGACAAGGCGATGTCCATTGAGGAACTATTAAGTTTCTATATGGGTAAAAATACACCTGACAGACAAAAATTTATTATCAACAACCTTAAAGTTGAAGTAGATTTAATTGAAGATAAAGTAGTATAAACTAGATTAATACGATTGCTTCTGAATGGGAGAAAATGACGATTTGAACGAAGAAATAAACGAAAACCTTTCTGAAGAGAATAATGAACATTCAGATTCCTCTGAAGCACTGACCAGAGTTTCTGGCATGTATAAAGATTGGTTCTTAGATTATGCATCTTATGTGATTTTAGAGCGAGCGGTACCTGCAATAGAGGACGGGTTTAAACCTGTGCAACGCCGTATTATGCATTCTTTAAAGGAGCTAGATGATGGTCGTTATAATAAAGTGGCTAATGTAGTTGGTCATACCATGCAATATCACCCACATGGTGATGCTAGTATAGCAGATGCAATGGTGCAAATTGGACAAAAAGACCTGTTGATAGATACTCAAGGGAACTGGGGTAACATTCTAACAGGTGATAGGGCTGCTGCTTCAAGATATATTGAGGCTAGGCTTTCTAAGTTTGCTTTAGAAGTTATTTTTAGTCCTAAAATTACAGAGTGGCAATCTTCTTATGATGGAAGAAAGAAAGAGCCTGTTAATCTGCCTGTTAAGTTTCCTTTATTGCTGGCTCAAGGTGCTGAAGGTATTGCCGTTGGTTTATCGACAAAAGTACTTGCCCATAACTTTGTAGAGCTTATTGATGCTTCCATAAAACATTTAAAAGGACAGCGATTCAAAATATATCCAGATTTCCCAACTGCTGGTATTATAGATGTTACCAATTATAATGACGGACTCAGGGGTGGTAAAATTAGGGTTCGTGCAAAGATCTCCCAATTAGATAAGAATACGCTAGTAATCAATGAGATACCTTATGGCACTAATACTGGTAGTTTAATTGATTCTATTCTAAAAGCGAATGATAAGGGCAAGATTAAAATCAAAAAAATTGAGGATAATACAGCGGCAGATGTTGAGATATTGATACATCTTCCATCTGGTATTTCACCAGATAGAACCATTGATGCTTTGTACGCTTTTACGTCTTGTGAATCGTCTATTTCTCCTCTTGGCTGTATTATTGAAGATAACAAGCCTTTGTTTATAGGTGTTACCGAAATGCTTAGAAGATCTACGGATTCTACTGTAGATTTATTGAAACAAGAGCTAGAAATTCAATTAAAGGAACTTGAAGAGCAATGGCATTTTGCTTCTTTAGAGCGTATTTTTATTGAAAACCGTATATATCGTGATATTGAAGAGGAGGAAACCTGGGAAGGTGTTATAGATGCTATAGATAAAGGTTTGGCTCTTTTTACAAAACATTTAAAACGTGCCGTAACGGTAGAAGATATTACCAGACTTACGGAAATACGTATTAAAAGAATATCAAAATTTGATTTAGATAAAGCTCAGCAGCATCTAGAGAGTTTGCAAGAGCGTATTGCAGAGGTGAAACATCATTTGGCTAATCTTATTGAATTTGCAATTAATTACTTCCAGAACCTAAAGGAAACTTACGGTAAAGATAGAGGTCGATTAACTGAAATTCGTGTTTTTGATGACATAGAGGCAACTAAGGTTGCTATCAGAAATACAAAGCTTTATGTAAATAGGGAAGAAGGATTTGTTGGTACATCTTTGAAGAAAGATGAATATGTGACCGACTGTAGTGATATTGATGATATTATCATGATAACCAGTTCTGGTAAGATGATGGTGTCAAAAGTAGATTCTAAAATATTTGTTGGCAAGGGAATTATTCATGTTGCAGTATTTAAGAAGAAAGATAAACGTACTACATATAATCTTGTTTATAAAGATGGAAAAGGTGGTCCTACATACATTAAACGTTTTAATGTAACAAGTATCACTAGAGATAGGGAATATGATTTAACAACAGGTAAGGCTGGATCACAAGTATTATATTTCTCTGCTAACCCTAATGGGGAAGCTGAAGTAATCACGGTTTTACTTCGTCAGGTGGGTAGTATTAAGAAGTTGAAATGGGATATTGACTTTTCAGATGTGCTAATTAAGGGTAGGGCGTCTAAAGGGAATATTGTCACCAAGTACTCTGTTAAAAGAATTGAGTTAAAAGAAAAAGGAGTATCTACGCTTAAGCCTAGAAAAATTTGGTTTGATGATGTTGTTCGTAGATTGAACGTAGATGGTAGAGGGGAATTGCTTGGCGAGTTTAAAGGTGATGACTTAATCTTAGTGATCAATCAAAAAGGAGTCGTAAAAACATTTTTACCGGTACTGACTTCTCATTTTGATGATGACATGATAGTGTTGGAGAAATGGATACCTGAAAAGCCTATTTCGGCTATATATTGGGAAGGTGAAAAAGAGCGCTATTATATCAAAAGGTTTTTAATAGAAAACGAAAACAAAGAAGAGCTATTTATCTCTGAGCATCCAAAATCATATTTAGAACTTGTTTCTACAGATTGGAAGCCAATGGTTGAAATTGAATTTCCTAAACCTAGAGGCAAGGAGGCAAAGGAAAATGAATCAGTTGATGTTGAAGGATTTATATCGATTAAAGGAATTAAAGCTTTAGGCAATCAATTCATTACAGAAAAGGTTAAAAATATAAATCTTCTAGACCCTTTACCTTACCAATCAGAAGTTCCTGAGGAAGTAGAAAATATGGAAGTCGTAGATGAAGAGTCTGTTGCGTCTGGTGAAGAAACCGAAAAGTCTAAAGGTGAAGATGGTGCTTCTGCTGATGAACCAACTTTATTTGATTAACCTTTATTATGAAAAAATTTTTCCAAGAGTTCAAGAATTTCGCCATAAAAGGCAATATGATAGATTTGGCTGTAGGTATTATTATTGGTACAGCTTTTAATAAAGTGGTAAGTACAATTGTTTCGGCAATAATAATGCCGCCACTTTCATTATTGACCGATGATGTAAATCTGTCGAATAAAAAATGGGTTCTTCGTGAAGCCTCAGAATCGGTAGAAGAAGTTGCAATTGGTTATGGGGAGCTTATTGAATCTTTAATTGATTTTGGAATTATAGCGTTTACCATATTTGTTATGGTGAAATTTATAAATAGATTTAAAGAGAAGTCCGAAGATCCTGAAAATAAAGAGGTGAAAACTCCTAAAAATATCGCTTTGCTTTCTAGTATGGAAAAACTATTACAAGAACAAAACGCTATACTTAAAAATAAAAACTAAATAATCTGTTTAATTATTGAGAAGTCTTATTGTTAGATAGAATGTTAAGATTAGACAAATTCTAAGAATAATTGGTTTTATAACTACCTTTACAAAAAATAAATTATTTAATGGATTTCACTAACCCTCTGGTGTATGGCGCACCAGCTTTTATTGCCTTTATTTTATTAGAATTAACCTACAGCAAAACTCATGGAGATGATGATCTTTATGACTGGAAAGATTTTGCGGCAAGTAGTGTTATGGGAATTGGATCAGCAATTATTGGTCCTTTGCTTAAAGTAATTTTATTAGTAGTTCTTTTTGAATATGCTTACGAATTGTTTAATCCAATGGTAGATGGTGTAAGAACCAATATTATGGGTTATGAATCTTTTGGGTATGCTTGGTATGTGTGGTTGCTTTGTCAATTGGCAGATGATTTTACCTACTATTGGTTTCATAGGGCTAATCATGAGATTAGAATTTTATGGGCGGCTCATATTGTTCACCATTCATCAGATAACTTTAATTTAGGTACTGCTATCCGTAATGGGTGGTTTACGTTACTTTATAAGCCTTTTTTCTATGTTTGGATGCCAATAATCGGCTTCCCTGTAGAAATGGTGGTTGTTTGTTTGGCTATTGAGTCTTTCTGGCAATTTCAATTGCATTCGCAGTATGTTCCTAAAATGGGATTTATTGAGAAAATATTTAATACTCATACCATGCACCAAGTGCACCACGCACAAAACGTTGAGTATCTGGATAAAAACCACGGCGGATTCTTAAATTTCTTTGATAAAATCTTTGGTACATGGAAAGAGTATGATGAAAATATTGATGTAAAATTTGGTGTAATTCATGCCCCTAACTCTAATAACCCTATAGTTATTCTTACTCACGAGTTTAAGGATATTTGGGCAGACACTAAGAAGTCAAAGAAATTAAGTCATAAATTGATGTACATATTTGGACCTCCAGGGTGGAGTCATGATGGTAGTACCATGACGGTTAAACAGCAACAGCGCTTGTTTAAAGAACAAAAAGAGGCTAATCCGAGTGTTTCCTTTGATAGACCAAATTAGATTAGTCTAATCGAATAAAACTGACTTTAGATTTATTGCTATAGTCAGTTTTGCAAATAAAAAAACCGATTGAGCATTTGCTTGATCGGTTTTTTTATTGGAATTATATTAGAGTGTTAGTCTTCTGTTTCTGTTATAGGTTTCTTGTTCTTTTTCATTCGTAAATCAAAGAACTCTACCATTAGCGAGAATGCTATTGAAAAGTATAAGTAGCCCTTTGGTATTGTGCCAACTTCATTACCAAAAACTATTAAATGGCATAAATGTGCTGATTCTGCAATTAACATGAAGCCAATTAATATTAAAAAAGATAAACCTAGTATTTGTATAGAAGGGTGTCTGTTAACAAACTCACCCACAGGGTTTGCGAACAACATCATAATAACAACAGAGATGACTACTGCAACTATCATTAAAACAAGTGCATCGTTTGGGTTTGGTGAAATTCCGTTAGTCATACCTATTGCAGTAAGTATAGAATCAAATGAAAATACAATATTGATAACTGTTATCTGAAGTATGGCATTGGTCAATGAAGTGGACCTGGCCTTTTTTACCTCCCTTTCGTCGTGACCTCTGTCTTCAACTTTTTCATGTATCTCCTTGGTGCTCTTGTATAGTAGGAATAAGCCGCCTAGAAAGAGTATAATTCCTTGTCCGCTTATTCCACCGGTAATCCATTCACTATCAAATACCCAGAATGGCTTTTTCATTGAAGTGAGGAGGGTTATGCCAAATAATAAAATAATACGCATAACCATTGCCAGTACCAAACCTATATTTGTTGCTTTTTTTCGTTGTGTGGGATCTAATTTACCTGCTGCTATAGAGATGAAAATGATATTGTCAATACCTAAAACAATTTCAAGAAAAGTCAAGGTAAGCAATGCAATCCAGGCGTCTGGATTAGAGAAAATTTCGAACATGGTTAGTTGGTCTTAATTGCGGTTCCGGTTTTTACTATTAATTTTTTGTTAGGGTCCTTTACGGCGCTTTTGTATTGAAAGGTGTATGAGGAATCTGTTGTGCTAATAATTTTATAATGTATGGCTACCTTGCTATTAATATCTTGTAAAACGAATTCGCAATCATTGAACCAGCGAACTGTGGCGCTATCTATTTTGTTTTCATAGTAGTCTACACTGTAATCTTCGGTTCTTGTAAACCTTCCTTCTTTAGTTGTGTAACCAACTTCATATGTAAACTTAAATGAACCGGTCTTGTATTTTTCACAATCACGTTCAGGTTCATAGCATGACCCAAGTATTAGGCATAGTGCCATAGTAGAAATTATATTTTTCATCATACTGCAAAATAATGAAAATAGGAATCAAGTAGATATAAAAAGAGAAGAATAGTGTTTTGTCAAATTCGTCTTAAAATTCGGTATATGTTTTGAAAGTGCCGTCACTATAAAACATAATTATGCGTTCCAAGTTTCTGTCTTTACTTTTTTGTCCTCTTTCTGTTTTGGTTATTTTAGGATAGGAAGTAGGGTTGGTTTTAGTTTTAGGATAGCTTCCTTTACCATATAGTAACCATTGCAAATCAACCTCAGGAAAAGCGTCGTTTACCTTCATGATGAATTCTAAACTAGGTTTGTTTCTTCCGTTTAATAGATGAGAAATACTAGATCGTTGTACATCAATTAAATCTGCAAACGCAGCAGATGAAAGTTCGTTGTGTACTAAAATTGTCTTTAATCTTGTAAGAAAAGAAGAGGGGTCAAGCATGTTTACAAAGTTAATATATTCTTTAATTAAGAATTATTAATTTCAATATTTATTGCTACTATATATTACTTATTTGTTAAATATTTACTTTATATTATTTTATTTAATAACTTGATATATAATTATTTAAACTATCTATATTGTAATTTGTTAAAATTGTAATCAATGAGCCGTAACAATGTTACATCATTAAACAAACTAATGTTTACAATTGTAAACTTTACCTGTAGTATTTTTGTGTTTTATAAAAGATGTTTGACAATGAAAGAATTGATGTATAATCAAATTTGTGTTTCAGAAATTTCTGGACGATATATTAATTACGACCACCTAAATGAATTTTTAGATGCGCTGCCTAATGATTTTAAAATTAAAGTAGAAGGTAAATCTGTACGCAGTGAGTCTATTAAAAGTATTGAGTTTGGAAAAGGATCTCAGCGTATTTTAATGTGGTCTCAAATGCATGGAAATGAATCTACAACTACTAAAGCTGTAATTGACTTATTGAGTTATTTGAAAAATGAAAATTCTGAAGTAAATGAAATTTTGCAAGCATGTACTATAAAAATAATCCCCATTCTTAATCCTGATGGTGCTCGTGTCTATACAAGGGTCAATGCAAATAGAATTGACCTGAATAGAGATGCACAAGAACTAACGCAACCTGAAAGTCGTGTGTTGAAAAGAGTATATGAAGATTTCAAACCTGATTTTTGTTTTAATCTACATGATCAAAGAACTATATTTAATGTAGGCAACACTAATAAACCGGCAACGGTTTCTTTTTTGGCACCAGCTTTTGATGTTGAACGTAACAATTCACCTTCACGTGAAATTAGTATGCAACTGATTGCTGCAATGAATAGTACGTTACAAGATGAAATTCCTGGGCAGATTGGGCGATATGATGATGGGTTCAATGCCAATTGTGTTGGTGACGCATTTCAAATGAAGAAAACGCCAACAATATTATTTGAAGCTGGTCACTTTAAAGATGATTATAATAGAGAGATAACTAGAGGTTATATTTTCAAAGCATTGTTAAAAGCTTTGCAAACTATAACATATAATCAAATTAAGGAATATACGGTAACGGATTATGAAGCTATACCGGAAAATGGAAAACAATATGTAGATATTTTAGTTTTTAATTCAAATTTTGCTGCTAACAAGTTGACAAAGGGCGAGATTGCGGCTATACAATATAAAGAGATATTAAATGAAGGTCAACTTGAGTTTGTGCCAGGTTTGCATATGTTTGAAAAAGAACCCGCAGAGATATTTGGGCATAAAACCTTGAATTGCAATGATGAAACAGATGTAGAATGGCTAAAAAGTCATCATTTGTTGAATCTACTTGTGTGATTTTTGTTATCTAATTTCTTTGAAATAATGAAATTGTTTACGGTTTCATTAAAAAAAATGAAGATTCAATGAGTTTAATGTGATTATTTTTTATTTTTGGCAAAAATTGTACAACTATGGGTAAAGTCAAATTAGACGAAATAGACCACCAAATTCTGGATATGTTGATTGACAACACCAGAACTCCTTTTACTGATATTGCAAAGAAACTTCTTATATCTGCCGGTACGGTACACGTAAGAGTAAAGAAAATGGAAGAAGCAGGGATTATTAAAGGTTCTTCGCTTACTTTAGATTATGTAAAGCTGGGTTATGCTTTTATAGCCTACGTTGGTATTTTTCTTGAAAAAACTCACCAAACAAAATTTGTGTTGGAGCGTTTAAATCAAATACCTAATGTAACCATAGCTCATATAACTACAGGTAAATTCAATATATTCTGTAAAATTAGAGCAAAAGATACTACGCATGCTAAAAACATTATCTTTAAAATTGATGATATAGATGGTATTAGTAGAACAGAAACAATGATTTCATTAGAAGAAAGCTTCAACGATAAAAAACGTTTGATGCATACTATTTTTAATGAGTTATAAATAAGATTAATTAACTAAGTTAAAAAAAAGCCCGGTTATATTTTATGATTGGGCTTTTTTGATTGATAATATTTAAGTTTTTAGAATGACGGTTAAAGATTTACAAGAAGACGAATTACAATATTTTTATAGTGCTTATTTAAAAACTCTTGATGAGCAAGAAGAACTAAAATCTGCTTTATTAAAAGGTAGAAAAAGTATTGAAGACTTAGTGCATGGTTTAACCGATGAACAATTTTTATTAAGCTACGGAGAAGGAAAGTGGACTGTTGCCGAAGTTTTGGTTCATTTAATTGATACGGAACGAGTGTTTCAGTATAGAGCGTTTAGAATATCTAGAAATGACAAAACCCCTTTACCGGGTTTTGATCATGATATCTTTGTTTTAGAGAGTAAAGCTAATCAACGTACAAAGGAAGATATTTTAGCAGAATACCTTTCTGTTCGTGATGCATCCATAAGTTTGTTTGATGCAATGCAAGATGAAAACCTTAGACGTGTAGGTACTGCCAGTGGTATTCCATGGTCAGTTGCTGCTTTGGGCTTAGTAATTAGCGGACATCAAAAACACCACGAAAATATTCTGCAAGAGCGTTACTTTAATTAATCGAGCTCCTCTTCGGTTTCTGTTTCAAAATTAAGATAAAGAGCTTTGGTCATATCTTCTGAATTCATAACTTCTTCCGGAGTTTTTGATTCTAGCTCTTTTTCAATGTTTTCTTCAAAGTTTGCTATGAAGTTAGAAAGGCTTTTGCTTATTTTAACTAGGTATAAAGTGTTGTCGGTTTTAATTTCAACAGCTTCTACAAAATCTCCTTTGATGTTTTTGAATGAAATGATATCTTCATCACCATATCCGTGAGGGTATGTTTCTATTAAAAGGGCAGCTAATTGGTGGTCTAATTTACGGTAATCGATAAGGCGTCTTGTCATAACTATTTTATTTATAGTGAGTTGTAATTATCTATAACTAAACTAGTCATTATACTTACATCTCATATAATAGAGTTGTGAAAGTGCTCTTTTTAGTAGGTGAAGTTTTTAAACTTTGTAGTAAGCGAATGCTTCAGTGAATAATTCAATAGGAATTTCAACATCAACTACTGGTTCACCAATAGCTTTTAAGAGTACAAAGTTTACTTTTCCGTGAGAATTTTTCTTATCGTATTTCATTAACTTTAAAATACTCTCAATATCAATATCCGAAAACTCAACTTTATCATATCTTTCTAAAAAAGTAGATTTAATATCATCTAAAACTTCTTTAGGTAAATTAAGTAGTTTATGAGATAAATATCCTTCTAGAATCATACCTACGGCAATTGCTTCGCCATGCAATAGCATTTCTTTAGCTTCACTCTCTAGAAAGTATGATTCTATGGCGTGACCAAGTGTATGTCCGTAATTTAAAATTTTGCGTATGTTCTGTTCCGTAGGATCTTGTAATACGACTTCATTCTTTATTTGAATTGATGAAAGAATATGATTTTTCATATCCTCTAAACTTTCAGCTTTTTTCAATGCTTCCCAATAGCTGTAATTTTGAATGAGTCCGTGTTTTAGCATTTCGGCAAAACCACTAATTACTTGTCTTTTTTCGAGTGTGTCAAGAAAATTAGGAACTACAAGTACCATTACCGGTTGGTTTATGACGCCTATTTGATTTTTTAAAGTACCAAGGTCTACGCCGGTTTTGCCGCCAACAGAAGCATCAACCATAGATAGTAGGGTAGTGGGTACGTTAATAAAGTCTATGCTTCTTTTAAAAGTTGAAGCTATAAATCCGCCCATATCCGTTAGAACTCCGCCTCCTAAGTTGATCATAACGCTTTTACGGTCGGCTCCTAATTCTGATAAAGCTTCCCAGACACCAACACAGGTTTCAATATTTTTATTAATCTCGCCTGATTCTATTTCAATAATTTCAAATTGATATTCCCCGTTGATTTCTGCCATGAAGTTAGGCAAACAAAGTTCGTGGGTGTTCTCATCAACCAGAATAAAAACTATAGAATATTTTTTATCGGCTAAATGAGCATTTAAAGCTTTAAAAGCTGCTTCATTAAAATGTACTGCGTAAGAATCTGAAATTATAGAATCCATTGAAAATATGGCTTTTTGTGTTTGCAATTCTACCGCAAAATAAAGGTTATTTTTAGTCTTAGGATTATAAATTCTGTGATTATATTTGATCGTTATAGAAATTATAAAGAATGGACCAAATTTTTGAAAATACTGCAACTGCATTTGCCTTAAAAACGGATTCAGAATTAGAAAGAGCTTACTTTCTTTTTAAAATGATTTCCAATGAACCTTTGGTGAAAATGGGTTCTGTGATTACCAATTTTGCATTTAAAGCGCATTTGCCGGTTGAAAGTTTAATTAGAGCTACTGTTTTTGATCATTTCTGTGGTGGGGTAAATGAGCGTGATTGTTTGCCGGTCGTAGATCGTATGTGGGA
The DNA here is from genome assembly GCF_039968975.1 of Maribacter sp. Taxonomy (GTDB): domain Bacteria; phylum Bacteroidota; class Bacteroidia; order Flavobacteriales; family Flavobacteriaceae; genus Maribacter. The sequence continues at coordinate 50,524 of NZ_JBDVOT010000143.1, forward strand.
GAAAGGAGTATGTTCGGTACTTGATTATTCTGTTGAAGGCAAAGAAGAAGAAGATCCATTTGATACGGCTACAGAAATTATTTTGACGATTTTGGATTTTGTAAAAGAGAAAGAGGCTATACCGTATGCTGTTTTTAAACCAACAGGTTTTGGTCGTTTTGCTCTTTATCAAAAAATTAGTGAAAAGAAAACACTAACGGAAGCCGAAGAGGCAGAATGGCAACGTGTGATTAATAGATTTGATAAGGTATGTAAGAAAGCACATGATTTAGAGGTTTCTTTATTAATTGACGGGGAAGAAAGTTGGATGCAAGATGCCGCAGATAATTTGGCTGAAGACATGATGCGTAAGTACAATAAAAAAAAGCGTATTGTTTTTAACACCCTACAAACATATAGATGGGATCGTTTGCAATATTTAAAGTCATTGCATGAACGTGCCATAAATGATGGATTTTTAGTAGGTATGAAAGTTGTGCGTGGTGCTTATATGGAAAAGGAAAATGATCGAGCAAAAGAAAAGGGCTATACTTCTCCAATTTGTAAAACAAAGCAAGAAACTGATGATAATTTTAATGCTACTGTTGCTTATATGATTGATCATTTAGATACACTTTCAATATTTTCGGGTACACACAATGAAGAAAGTTGTTACCGATTAATGCAGCTGATGCAGGATAGAGGGATTGCCAAGAATAATACTCATATTTGGTTTGGGCAGTTGTACGGTATGAGTGATCATATATCTTATAACTTGGCTGCCAATGGATACAATGTAGCTAAATATCTGCCATTTGGACCTGTACGTGATGTTATGCCTTATTTAATTAGAAGAGCTGATGAAAATACATCTGTTGCCGGGCAAACAAGTAGAGAATTATCCTTATTGAAGAAAGAAAGAAAACGTAGAAAAATGTAAT
>NZ_JBDVOT010000144.1:0-41808 GCF_039968975.1 Maribacter sp.
TTCTTGAATATGTGCACTGAATACCAAACGCTCATCTGGTAATTCGCTACCTTTTATATTCGCAACTATTGTCAGTTCTTCGGATGGGTATCTTTTAGTTTGTATATTTACTAAGACTTCAGTCTTACCTTTTTTAAGCTGTGCTACTAATAGTTCTTTTGCTTCGTAGGATAATGCAATACCCCAAAAATCGCCATCGTATTGTTCAGGTAGACTTCTAAATTGAATGGAGGTCTTATTTTTTTCTGGTTGCAAATACTCAGGATTGTCATAAGTGATAATGCCTAAAGCACGTTTTTTAAGTGCTGTTGTGTATAATTTCCGAACACTCATTTCTGCAAAAACAACTTTATCTTCTAATGATATATTATCCAAATCATCAACGGATTTTATCCAGATAACTTCAGCCTTAACACCTTTTTTCGGAGTAGCTACCGAATTCAAATAGGTCATGTTTCGGTTAGTTTCTGAAAGTAAAAGAGGTTCATCGTTACCGATAATCTGTAATGAAGCGGATCCGGGCTCCCATGTTTGGTGGGTCATTTCTCGCTTTTCAATACGGTAGGTTAATCGATCATTGTCTTTTGCTTTTTCCTCTAAAACAAAACCTGCAGCTTGTAAACTATCTGCTATAAGATATATGGTTTTATCAAAGCCAGTATTACCAACCACGCGCCAATAATCTTCTACGAAATCCGTGGTTTCGTAAGCAAGCTTGCCTGTGAATTCCGGACGAACAAGATTAAAATATTCGACTTGCTTTTCTTCAGTATGCTGGGAGCATCCTGTTAAAAAAGAGAAGCAGAGTAGTGCGGGAACAATACCCTGCTTCATTATAATTTTATTAAGTGAACTTATTCTTCCCATTTCCACTCGTTGCCAATAATCAATTTCTCCTTTAAATCATTTTTGATCATAAACTCTTTTGTTGTTTCGCTATCCATTTTGGTAGCTGGTAAAGTTTCTGCGTTTGCAAGTGCGTAGAGCATCATGGTGCCAAAACGAGCCGTATTTTTCATATGGTCTTCGTTTACCAGATTAAAATCATCACAATCAGAATGGTAACAACCATAAATAGAACGGTCTAAATTACTGTGAACCGATAAAATAGGCACACCTTCTAACATAAATGGCTGGTGATCGCTATGTAGTCCAGATTTGTTTGAAAACTTGTTTTGGTAAATGGCATCTTGTTTTTGAATGGCTGCGCCTAAATCTTTAAAAAATTGTTCGTTCTCCAATTCTCCACCTGCGTTCATGCCAATTGGGTTACCAGACATATCTAGGTTCATCATATATTTAATGTTTTCAATGGTATTGTTTTCAATAGCTTGTTCCACTAAATATTTAGAACCAAGTAGCCCTTGCTCTTCACCCATGAACATAACAAACTTTACAGTTCTTTTTGGACGTAGGTTGTTTGCTTTAAAGGCTCTAGCAATATCTATAACCGCAAATGAACCAATACCGTTGTCTATGGCGCCTGTTGCCAAATCCCAAGAATCTAAATGACCGCCAATGACAATCTCTTCTTGCGGTATTTCTGTACCCGGTAATGTAGCAACCACGTTTCTAGCCTTAATAACATCACTAGTATTGGTCATGTCTATTTTGGCAATAGCTTTTTCTGTTTTTAAAGATTCTTTTAATGCCATGCCGTCTTCCTTACCAATACAAACTGCAGGAATAGGAATTAACTCTCCCGTAACAGAAGCGGTACCCGTTAATAAAACTCCATTGTCTACTTGATTGATGATAATGATACCAATTGCACCATATTTTATTGCTAAAGCTGTTTTTTCGCTTCGGTGCAAATTGCTAAGGCCTTCTCCGCTATCTGGTAAAATATTAATGTAGACCAACGAGATTTTACCTTTTACAGCATCTGGGTTAGCAGCATAGTCTGCATCTAAACCATTGCCCATATCTACAATATCTCCGGTTACATGAGCTTCAATTGGTGCGTGACCTAAGGTAACTACTTTAATATCTTCATCATTAATTGCTAAAGACACTTCGCCTCTTGCCCAAGCTTCCACTTCAAAAGTTTGGTAGGTAACGTCTTCAAAACCGTATTCTTTAAATTTATTATAGGTGTACTCTTCTGCTTTAGCACCATTTGTAGAACCTGTTAAGCGATGCCCTATAGTTTCTGTTGCTTCTTTTAAGGTGCTATAACCTTTTGAGTTTGCTTTGATTTCGGTATCGATACGAGCAAATAATTCAGCTTGTGATTCTTCTTTTTTGGTTTCTGAGCATGCCTGTAGACATAATACGCCTATGAATAGAAAAGCGATTTTTTTCATGAGTTGTTTGTGTTTGGTTGAGGTATACAAGTTAGCTAATTTGATATTAAAAATAGGATTTGGCTTTCTTGTAATACTATAATTCTATGCCCTATTTTTTAAGGAAACAACACATAATGCGTAATTTTATGTCAAAATAAGAATTCATGAAATACGAACAAATACCTAACTCTCTATTTATAAAGAATCGTAAGAAGTTTATGGACCGCATGCAGCCTAAAAGTATTGCCGTTTTTAACTCTAACGATATTTATCCTATAGGTGCCGACAGCGTTTTACCTTTTGAGCAGCATAGAGACATTTTTTATCTTTCTGGAGCTGATCAAGAAGAAACTATTTTAGTCTTGTTTCCAGATGCTATAAGCGAAAAACATCGTGAAGTGCTTTTTGTGCGTGAAACAAACGAGCATATTGCTGTTTGGGAAGGTGAGAAATTGACAAAAGAGAAGGCTACAGAAGTTTCTGGAATTAAAACCGTTTATTGGTTGCAAGATTTTGATAAAATCTTTTTTGACCTAATGACCGAAGCAGAAACTGTTTATTTTAACACGAACGAGCATTATAGACAAGCGGTTGAAACACAGACCAGAGAAGATCGATTTATTGAAAAGTGTAAACGTGAATTCCCTGCTCATGGCGTGGCTAAGAGTAATCCAATTTTACAGGAAATTAGAGGTGTAAAAGAGCCTGAAGAAATTGATATTATGCAAACTGCTTGTAATATCACTGAAAAAGGATTTCGCAGACTACTTAGTTTTGTGAAACCTGGGGTGATGGAATATGAAATTGAGGCAGAGTTGCTACATGAGTTCGTAAGAAATAGATCTAAAGGTTTTGCCTATCAACCTATAATAGCTTCTGGTAATAACGCTAACGTATTGCATTATTTAGAAAACAATAAGTCTTGCAACGCAGGTGATCTAATTTTGATGGACGTTGCCGCTGAGTACGCAAATTATTCTAGTGATCTGTCTAGAACCATACCGGTAAGTGGTACATTCACCAAGCGCCAAAAAGAGGTTTATAATGCTGTTCTACGTGTAAAGGATGAAGCTACTAAAATGTTGGTGCCTGGCACACTTTGGGCAGAATATCATAAAGAGTGTGGTAAGTTAATGACTTCAGAATTACTGGGTCTTGGTTTGTTGGATAAGGCAGATGTTCAAAATGAAAATCCTGAATGGCCTGCATATAAAAAGTACTTTATGCACGGTACCAGTCATCATATTGGTTTAAATACACATGATTACGGTGCTTTGAAAACTCCAATGAAGGCAAATATGGTATTTACCGTAGAACCGGGAATTTATATTCCGACAGAAAACATGGGCATTCGTTTAGAAGATGATGTTGTCATTCAAGAGAAAGGAGAACCTTTTAACTTAATGGGGAATATTCCTATTAAGGCAGATGAGATTGAAGAATTAATGAACAAATAATTGCAGAAAATGAAATTAGTATCGTGGAACGTAAATGGTATTAGAGCGTCCGTAAAAAAAGGATTTGAAGATATCGTAAAAGATTTTGATGCAGATGTATTTTGTGTTCAAGAAACCAAAGCGCAAGATGATCAGGTTGCTGAAGCTTTAAAAGATATAGCAGACTATAAGCTTTTTAGTAATAGCGCTGAAAGAAAAGGGTATTCTGGTACAGGAATTTTATCTAAAAAAGCCCCTGTTAAGTTCGATAAGGATATGGGTGTTGAAGAACATGATCAAGAAGGAAGAATTACGCATTCTGAATTTGAAGATTTTCATTTGATCAATGTGTATGTGCCCAATAGTGGTAGTGGATTAAAAAGATTGGATTACCGTAAAAAATGGGATAAGGATTTTACCAGTTATCTAAAGGAGCTTTCTAAAACTAAGCCTTTGGTTATTACTGGTGATTTTAATGTAGCCCATACGGAGAACGATTTGGCGAATCCGAAAAGCAACTACAATAAAACTTCTGGTTTTACCCAAGATGAAATAGATGGCTTGGATCATATGCTTTCAGAATTAAATTTAGTAGATAGTTTTAGAAAAATGTATCCAGATACTTTTGATAAGTATACATTTTGGAGTGCACGTGGTGGTGCACGTGGTAGAAATGTAGGCTGGCGTTTAGATTACTTTTTGGTAAGCGAATCTATTTGGGACAAAGTAAAATCTGCTGAAATTCATGATCAGGTAATGGGCAGTGATCATTGTCCTATTAGTTTAGAAATTGAGTTTTAAAAATAAAACGGCCCACTACTAGTGGGCCGTTCTTTTTTATTTGGGGCAAAAAATTACATTCCTGGTAATACAACTGTATCTACAACATGTATAACACCATTAGATTGGTTTACATCTGCAATGGTAACCGTAGAAATAGTACCGGCAACATCTTTTAACTGTACTTTTTTACCTTTTAGCATAGCTGTTAATGTACCACCGTTTACAGTAGTCAATTCAGTTTTTCCTTTACCATCTTTAATCATCTTGATTAATTCCATAGCACTTACTTTACCGGCAACTACATGATAGGTAAGTACAGATTGTAACTTAGCTTTGTTTTCGGGTTTTAATAAAGTTTCAACAGTCCCTTTTGGTAATTTCTCGAAAGCTTCGTTTGTTGGTGCGAAAACGGTAAATGGACCTTCGCCTTGTAAAGTTTCAACTAATTCAGCTGCTTTTACTGCCGCTACTAGTGTAGTATGGTCTTTTGAGTTTACTGCATTTTCAATGATATTTTTATTAGGATACATTTCTGCGCCACCGACCATCTTGGTCTTCATCATCATTTTTTCCTTTTTCATCATTTTCTTGTCCTTCTTCATTTCCATATTGCCATCTTGAGCAAAAGATGAAGTTGTAAGTCCTATAGTTAAGGCAAGAGTTGCAAGTTTAATCTTTTTTGAAATTTTCATAATCTAATTTTTTAGTATACCCCACTTACGGAAACCAAAAGGTGAAGGTTTGGTTTTGAGTATATATTAGATAAAATTAATCTAGGAAAGATAGTTTTTGTTGTAGTTGATGTAAATGTTTGATAGCACAAACATAGCCAACGCCGGCAATACCCAGCCCAAGCTATATTGCTGAAGCGGAATCCATGAAAAAGTATTTGATTCAGGTGTTAATGTTCCAATACTTCCCAAGAAATCAGGAATACTAAATAGTATGGTGGCTATGGTTACCGCTCTAAATACCAAAGACGATGCATATTTATCTGGCACTACATTTAAAACAATGAGTATAATGGTTATAGGATAGATAAACATTAAAGAAGGTATTGCTACTGCAATAATATAAGCTACATTGAACTGACCGACTAGAACGCCTAATACACTACCAATTATTGCCATAATAGTATATGCCGATTTTGACTCCTTAAATCTAGAGGCTACAAAATCTGCCGTACCGGTTACAATGCCTACTGCCGTGGTAAAACATGCCAGACCCACTAGAATGCTCAAAAACAAGTTTCCTATGTTTCCTAGGCTTTGTATAGCTAAACCAGATAGTATTTCTGTTCTAGTAGTGTCTGCATCGAATATAGAATGTACTAAGGATCCAGAAAGAATAAGTCCCATATAAATTAAGAACAGTGCTAAACCTGCAAACCATGCCGCATTTCTTATCAGTAATTTTTTATCCTCGTAAGATGCATTTACATATTTAAGGTTAATGGATATAATTATAACACCACCAACAACGACTGCACCAATGGCATCAAAAGTTTGGTAGCCTTCCAATATTCCGTTTGTAAACGGACTCTCGATAATGGTACTTCCAAAACCGAATGGGAACCTGAAAACAGTGATTCCTATTACTAAAAGGAGAATCAAAATTATAGCGGGCGTTAATACCTTGCCCAGTATGTTCAGAATTTTAGATCGGTTTAAAGCGAACAATAATACTAAAGCAAAATAGATGCTACTTGTAAACCATGAAGAGATGTCCCAATAGGGCTGTATGGCTATTTCATGTGTTACCGAGGCCGTTCTGGGGCTAGGTAGTGCAATTGCAATAGCATAAATGAAGAATGCATAGATTAAACTGAAGGTTGGCGATACCTTGTTTCCAAAATCAATTAGCGTGCCCTGAAGTTTTGCATGTGCCAAAATACCAAGTACAGGAATAGCTACTGCTGATAATCCAAAACCTATTGTAACTATAAGCCATTGGTCTCCAGAGTTAAAACCGAGTAATGGTGGTAAAATAAGGTTGCCAGCTCCAAAAAAAAGAGAGAATAGGGCAAAGGCTGTAACTAGGGTTTCTTTCTTTTTGAACATGGGTACAAATTAAGTGAAAGATTATTAAATAACAGGCAAGACAAGGTTTTTCATTTATTGAAACAGCAAAAAAAAGCGCATTGACAACAGGTTAGGTAAAACTCACAACAATTACTGGTACAGGGCCTTAATGTGTTGTACTTTAACCAAAGGAAACAAAGCGTATGCAAATTTCCTTGATTTTCAACCTAATATATTAATCGCATTTTCTCGATTACCCAAATCGAATTTTTTGCAAAAAAACATCCTACACCATGAAGAAATTATTCTGCAGTATCTTTGGCCATCACTATGCTATTTCTAAAAAAGTGACATCTCATATTAAAGAATACAAATGTATTCACTGTCAAAAAGAAGTAACTACAGATGTAAGTGGTAATCTTTCTACTTTAACGCCAGAATTACAAGATATCAATAGAACATTAGAGCATATTTATCAAAGAAGACATACTGCTTCGCACGTACATGCACCTGCGCAACAAGTGGCATAATTTGTATTGCCTTTAGTTAAATGAATTCCAGCCCTGTGCGGTTAACGGAATTTTTGTGTTGCTCCTTGAAATCAAGAATGCACCTTCGTTTTTTCCTGTAGTATGACCTATGACGGTCAAGTTTGGATTGCCTTTTATTTTCGGGAATTCTTTTTGGTCTATGGTAAACAATAATTCATAGTCCTCACCGCCGCTTAAAGCAACTAAAGTACTGTCTAGCTTAAACTCTTCACAGGCAGAAATAACTGTGGGATCTAAAGGGATTTTGTCTTCATATAAGTCAAACCCTAATCCGCTACTTTTACTTAAATGTAAAATTTCAGATGAAAGTCCGTCGCTAATGTCAATCATAGAAGTTGGGTGAACATCTAATTGTTTTAATAATTCAGGAATATCTTTTCTGGCTTCAGGCTTTAACTGTCGCTCTACTATGTAAGAATACGGTTCTAAATCTGGCTGACTATTTGGGTTTACTTTAAAAACTTCGTTTTCTCGTTCTAGTACTTGAAGTCCCATGTATGCGGCACCTAAATCTCCGGTCACTACCAACAGATCGTTTGGCTTTGCACCTGAACGGTAGGCAATGTCTTCTTCATTTGCGACCCCAATTGCGGTAACGCTAATCATTAACCCTGTTTTAGATGAGGTTGTGTCGCCACCTACCAAATCTACATTGTATGTTTTACATGCTGTAGCTACACCTGCATAAAATTCTTCAAGTGCCTCTAGTGGAAATCTATTTGATACAGCTAAGGAAACCGTTACTTGCGTAGCTGTTGCGTTCATGGCATAAATATCTGAAAGATTGACCATGATAGATTTATAACCTAAATGCTTTAATGGCATATAGGCAAGGTCAAAGTGCACACCTTCTATTAAAAGATCAGTACTTATCACTGTTTTAGATTTTTCATAATCTAATACTGCTGCGTCATCACCAATTCCTTTCACGGTTGATTTTTGAGTAAGCTCAAAATCTTTGGTAAGGTGTTCTATGAGTCCAAATTCACCTAATTTCTCTAATGATGTTCTTTCTTGTTCTTTATCTTCTAGCATGTTGCAAAAATAAGAAGTAAAATAAGATGAAATGCATAAAAAAACCCGAAGCTAAAAAGCTTCGGGTTTTCTATAGTAATTATCAATAATTTTGAAGTTTACCCTACAGAATAACCATCTCTATACGTACGTTTTACGTATTTATTTGCGGGTTCAAAATTGGTGATTTTCATATTTGCTGCATCCCATTGCAATCTTTTTCTACCGTGGTATTGTTTTCCGCCGCCCCAAAAGCTTTGGTTTTCAACTGTTGGATCTACTTCAAAATATGATTTCAATGCTAAGTTCCCTATTAATATACTTTCGGTAAAAGGTCCTGCATAATCAAAAGAAGAGCTAGTTTCTGCGTTTCCATAACCTGCCATACATGCATTTACCCATTGTAGGTAGTGACCTTCTGGCACACGGGCAATAGTTTGTTCTACTTCAAATTGTTCGTTAAGTGTTAATGGTAATAACCTCGGGTTTGCACCGTAGCAATCTGCCATTAATTTTCCTTTTGTACCAATGAACAGTACGCCGCCATCCCAGTTTCCTAAAGCTTCGTCATCGCCAAGCTCTTCTGGTCTTTCAGGTAGTAGTCCGCCATCCATCCAGGTAACTTTTATTTTTCCTTTGCCATCCGTTCTTGGATAGCTTAAATGTATTTTACTAGAATTTGGGAAACTCTTTGGGTAATCTTTATATTGGAAATTACCACTGAAAGAATCGGAAACACTACATTCTACTGTGTCAGGGTATAAAATTGGAAGAATTCTGTACACAGGGTCCATAATATGGCAAGCCATATCGCCAAGTGCGCCTGTTCCAAAATCTGACCAACCCCTCCAGTCAAATGGTAAGTAAGCATTATTGTAATCTCGCATTGCTGCAGTGCCTAACCAAAGGTCCCAATTTAGACCTTTAGGTACACGGTCTTTTTTAGTTGGTGTTTGTAATGCTTGTGGCCAGATAGCTCTATTCGTCCAACATTTTACGGTGTGTACTTCACCGATAATGCCCGTGTCATAGATTTCTTTCATGGTACGTACACCGTCACCAGAACCACCTTGGTTACCCATTTGTGTAACTACTTTGAATTTTTTTGCTGCTTCGGTCAACATTCTAGCTTCCCAAATATCGTGGGTCAAAGGTTTTTGTACATACACATGTTTACCCATTGACATTGCCTGGTAAGCTGCAACGGCATGGTTGTGATCAGGTGTAGATACGGATACGGCATCGATATTCTTGCCTTCTTTATCTAGCATTTCCCTAAAATCATTGAAATAACTAGCTTTTGGAAATGCTTCTCTAGATCCAACTGCTTGTCGATTATCCACATCGGCGAGGGATACTATATTTACATTCGGACTCTCAGCAAAAGATGCAATATCGCTTTGACCTTTTCCGCCTACACCGATACCGGCAATATTTAATTTGTCGCTTGGCGCGACAAATCCTGTTCCGCCTAAAACGTGTCTAGGGACAATCATAAAACCGGCTGCCGCCATACCGGTATTCTTCATAAATTTTCGGCGAGTGTTGTTTTTTTTGTTTGACATAAGTTGTTGTTGTTTGAATTGGTATTGAAGGTAATTCAAATCTGTTAGAATACAGACAATTTAAGAACGTGTTGGTTTATATGTTAATATTATTTAAATTTTAGTTACTGATTATTAGATAGTTGCGTGTAAAGTAAATTTAATTTTTAACATTTAATTTACTTTTTAAAGTAGATTAAATTGTATTATATATGTTAATCATCATTGGTTTTATATATGTCACTTTCTTAGGTATATACAGGCGCATTTAGTATTGTATTTGATTGAGATATATTAAATTTTTAAAAGTCGATAATCGATATTAAAATTTAGAAAATGTTCTTCTTCAATTGCAATTATGAGTTTCTTTTAAACAATAGTATTTCTCTATTAGAATATACTTTATAATAATGTTAGGTTCTATGGAAAAAACCTACTTATAACGTATATTTGTAAACTATTTTAGATTAAATCCAGATATTATGATTCAAGTATCAGAAACGGCTAAACAGAAAGTCATCAACCTTATGACAGAAGAGGGTTTTGATGCTACGACGGATTATGTACGTGTGGGGGTGAAGAGCGGCGGATGCAGTGGATTATCTTACGAGTTAAATTTTGACGACAAGAAAGATGATGCCGATAAAGTATTCGAAGACAATAACGTACGAATTATTGTAGATAAAAAAAGCTTTTTATACCTAGTAGGAACAGTATTGGAATACTCAGGCGGACTCAATGGAAAGGGATTCGTTTTTAACAACCCAAATGCACAAAGAACGTGTGGTTGTGGTGAGAGTTTTTCATTATAAAAGTTAAGTTAAAAAGAGAAAAAGAAAATAAGTAAAGGTTGTTATGTATAGTTCTTTTGAAGATTTAGAAGTATACAAATTATCGATAACATTTACTGGGAATATCTATAGATTGCTAGAAAGGCAACCTCTTAAAAATGATTTTGCAATGGTTGACCAATTAAGAAGAGCAACAATTTCAATATCAAACAATATTTCTGAAGGTTTTGAGCGAGAAACTGACAAGGAATTGATTAGGTTTCTATATTTTGCTAAAGGTTCTTCGGGAGAAGTTAGGAATCTTTTCAATGTGATGGAGCAGATTGGATATTTTAATAAAAAAGAATTAATAGAATATAGAGAGCAAATTGTGGTGATATCAAAACAATTAGCAAACTATATTAAATATGTAAAGAAAAGGTGTAGTTGATTTTTTTAACTCATTTATTTTTTACTTATTAACTATGAATATATGGCATATACAGAAGAAGAATTAAAGAAAGAATTAGAAACCAAAGAGTATGAATATGGTTTTTATACAGATATTGAGTCTGAAACATTTCCTATTGGGTTAAGCGAAGAAATCGTTATAGCCATTTCTAAGAAAAAAGGTGAACCTGAGTGGATGACACTTTGGAGATTAGAAGCCTTCAAATATTGGAAAGAGATGGAAGAACCAGAATGGGCTAACGTTCATTATGAGAAGCCAGATTTCCAAGCTATATCTTATTATTCTGCACCAAAGAAAGCAGATCCTAACAAAACTTTGGATGATGTTGATCCAGAATTGTTAGAGATGTACAAGAAATTGGGTATTTCTGTAGATGAACAAAAAAAGCTTCAGAACGTTGCAGTTGATATTGTGATGGATTCTGTATCTGTAGCAACAACATTTAAAAAGACATTAGCTGAAAAGGGTATTATTTTCTGTTCTATTTCAGAAGCTATAAAAGACCATCCAGAATTGGTCAAAAAATATATTGGGTCAGTAGTTCCACAAAGAGATAACTTTTATGCTGCATTGAACTCTGCTGTTTTTTCAGATGGTAGTTTCTGCTATATTCCTAAAGGTGTACGTTGCCCAATGGAATTGTCTACATACTTTAGAATTAATCAGGCAGGTACAGGTCAGTTTGAGCGTACTTTGGTTATTGCAGATGAAGATAGTTATGTAAGTTACCTTGAGGGTTGTACAGCACCTTCAAGAGATGAAAACCAATTACATGCGGCAGTCGTAGAACTAGTAGCGCTAGATGGTGCGGAGATAAAATATTCAACGGTACAAAACTGGTTCCCTGGTAATAAAGAGGGTAAAGGTGGTGTATTCAACTTCGTTACTAAAAGAGCTATTTGTGAAAAGAACGCTAAGGTATCTTGGACACAGGTTGAAACAGGTTCTGCCGTAACATGGAAATATCCTTCTTGTATTTTAAAAGGAGATAATTCTATCGGTGAGTTTTATTCTATTGCAGTAACCAATAATTACCAACAGGCAGATACGGGTACTAAAATGGTACACATTGGTAAAAACACCAAGAGTACTATTATTTCTAAAGGTATTTCTGCTGGTAAATCTCAAAATAGTTATAGAGGATTAGTACAGGTCAATAGCCGTGCCGATGGTGCTCGTAACTTTTCTCAATGTGACTCTTTGTTAATGGGTAATGAATGTGGAGCACATACTTTTCCATACATAGAGGCCAAGAATAAATCTGCGATGATAGAACATGAGGCTACCACCAGTAAAATTGGTGAAGACCAAATATTCTATTGTAATCAAAGAGGTATTGATACCGAGAAAGCAATTGCATTAATTGTAAATGGTTTTAGTAAAGAAGTACTGAATAAACTACCAATGGAATTTGCTGTAGAAGCACAGAAATTATTGGAAATTAGTTTAGAAGGTTCTGTAGGATAAATAATAATTAAGATTTTAGTAAAACGCCGTAGGCGCCACAATATTTAAAGTAACATACTATGTTGAAAATTAATGATCTACATGCTAACGTAGACGATAAGGAAATATTAAAAGGAATTAACTTAGAGGTAAAAGCTGGTGAAGTACATGCTATAATGGGACCTAACGGTTCTGGTAAAAGTACATTGGCTTCTGTAATTGCCGGTAATGAAAATTTTGAGGTTACTCAAGGTTCAATTGAGTTAAGTGGTGAAGATTTAGAAGATGTTTCTCCAGAAGAAAGAGCACACAAAGGTGTTTTTCTATCTTTTCAGTACCCAGTTGAAATTCCAGGTGTTTCCGTTACCAACTTTATGAAAACGGCAATCAACGAATCTCGTAAGGCAAAAGGTTTAGAAGATATGCCTGCTAAAGATATGTTGAAGCTTATTCGTGAGAAATCTGAGTTATTGGAGATTGACCGTAAGTTCTTATCTAGATCATTGAATGAAGGTTTTTCTGGTGGTGAGAAAAAACGTAATGAGATTTTTCAAATGGCAATGTTAGAGCCTAAAGTTGCCATATTAGATGAAACCGATTCTGGTTTGGATATTGATGCGCTACGTATTGTTGCTAGTGGTGTAAACAAATTAAAGAGTAAGGATAATGCAGTAATCTTGATTACGCACTACCAACGTTTGTTAGAATATATCGTGCCAGATTATGTACACGTTTTACATAATGGTAAAATTGTGAAATCTGGTGGTAAAGAGCTTGCACTAGAGTTAGAAGAAAAAGGATACGACTGGTTAAAGCAAGAAACAGCGGTGTAATTAAGTATACAGTATTCAATGGCAGTAATTATTAACTGCCAATTACTACTGCAAACTGGCAACTGAAAAAATATGGATTTAAAAGATAAATTGATTTCCTCTTTTATGGCGTTTGAGAACAACGTGGATGTTGAGCATCCGGTACACGATGTTCGTATGACGGCTATAAAAAACTTTGAGGAAAAAGGATTTCCTTCTAAAAAGGAAGAAGCTTGGAAATATACTTCATTAAATAGTTTACAAAAAATAGATTTCAGCATATTTCCTAAGGAACAGAATGCGTTGGAGTATAAAGATGTAAAACGCTATTTTATTCACGAAATTGATACCTACAAGATTGTTTTTGTTGATGGTATTTATAGCTCTTACCTTTCTGAAACTACGCATGATGGTGTTGATATCTGCTTAATGAGTGCAGCGCTTACAAAGCCTATGTATAAGCAGGTAATTGATGTGTATTTTAATAAAGTGGCATCTAAAGATGAGTCGTTAACCTCATTGAACACTGCGTTCAGTAGGGAAGGGGCTTATATCTATATTCCCAAGAATAAAATGCCTAAAAAGCCAATTGAGATTCTACATTTCTCTACAGGTAATGAGGCTTCTTTGTTATTGCAACCAAGAAATTTAATTGTTGTTGAGGAAAATGCGGAGGTACAGATTATAGAGCGTCACCAAAGTTTAACTTCAAATGAAGTACTTACCAATGCGGTTACCGAAATATTCGCTGCAAAAAGTGCTATTGTAGATTTTTACAAAATACAGAATGATGTTGAAACAGCTTCATTAATCGACAATACCTACATTGACCAAAAAGATAAGAGTTTAGTAAAAATTCATACGTTCTCTTTTGGTGGGAAATTAACCCGTAACAACCTTAATTTCTATCAAAATGGTGAGTATATAGACTCTACCATGAAAGGAGTTACTATTTTAGGTGAGAAGCAGCATGTAGATCATCATACTTTGGTACATCATATAGAGCCTAACTGTGAAAGCCATCAAGATTATAAAGGTATTTATGGTGATGCTTCTACAGGTGTCTTTAACGGTAAAATTATCGTTGATAAAATAGCTCAGAAAACCAATGCTTTTCAACAGAACAATAACATTTTAATTAGTGATAAAGCTAGCATCAACACAAAGCCTCAATTAGAGATTTTTGCAGATGACGTAAAATGTTCTCATGGTTGTACTATTGGTCAGTTAGATGAAGATGCTTTGTTTTACTTACAATCTAGAGGTATTCCAGAAAAAGAAGCAAGAGCATTATTAATGTATGCCTTTGCTAATAACGTATTGTCTTCGGTTCGTATACCAGAATTGAAGACAAGAATAAATAAATTAATTGCAGAAAAACTAGGGGTAAACCTTGGGTTTGATTTGTAAGATATTCATTATTTTATTCCATTAAATTAACGGTTCGTTAGGTAATTCTTAACGAACCGTTGTATTTTCTTACACTGCTATTGAACTATTTTCGTTTTATAAATAATTAACTAGAATTTTATGAAACGACTTTTACTTACCTCATTTTTAGTATTTACCTCTATTATTTTACATGCTCAAGATCAAAAATGGAGTGTGGAAGCCAATTATCCATTAAATGTTTCTGATGATTTAGGATTTAGTGAATTAAATGGTGTTATCGATTTGGGTATTAAATATCGTTTTGTTGAGCTAGGAGCCGTAAATATTGGTGTTGGTCTTAGTGTCGCGTATTTAAAAAATCAAGATGAATGGACATACTACGATCAAGAGAATGTAAATGTAAATAATGATTATAAAGTGAAAAAGCTTTTATTTCAGCCGAAAGTGTTTGCCGAATTGACGATACCGGGTTTTACAAAACTTAAGCCACAAATTGCCCTAGGTTATTCAATAGTTAAAGATGATTACTATTATAAAAGTGGAAATAATTCAGAAGTTGATAATAATTCTACTGACGGAGGATTAAACTTGAATTTAGGTCTGTCTTATGATATTTCTAAAAGATTTTTTATTCAAATACAATATGATTACTTAAACGTAAATGTAAATGGAGATACCGTTATAAATGGAGAAACTTTCAGTTATGATTATGATGAAAATGGAAGTCTAATAAAAGCTGGTATCGGATTTCGGTTTTAAAACTAAAAAATCTACCACTTCACAAAAGGATAAACAATACCCGATATGTTTTCATTATCGGGTATCTTTGTATATAAGAAGATTGACTATGTTAGACATTAAAAAAATAAGGGAAGATTTTCCAATTCTTAAGCGTGAGGTAAACGGTAAACCATTGGTCTATTTAGACAATGCGGCTACATCTCAAACTCCGCAGCAGGTAATAGATGCTATTGTAGATTACTATCAAAACTACAATGCAAATATTCACCGTGGGGTACACACGCTTTCTCAAGAGGCCACAGATAAATATGAGCAAGCCAGGTTAAAAATTCAAAAGCATTTTAATGCAGCCAAGGCTTACGAGATTATTTTTACTTCGGGTACCACCCATAGTATAAACCTTGTTGCAAACGGATTTTCATCGCTTATAAAGAATGGAGATGAGGTTATAGTTTCAGCAATGGAGCATCATTCTAATATTGTGCCATGGCAAATGTTATGTGAACGTACTGGGGCTATTTTAAAGGTAATACCTATGAATTTGGATGGGGAATTGCTGATGGATGTTTATGAAGACTTACTATCGGATAAAACAAAGCTGGTTTTCTGTAATCATATTTCGAACGCGTTGGGTACTATTAACCCTATTGAAAAGATTATTGAAAAAGCACATGCAGTAGGTGCTGCCGTTTTAATAGATGGTGCGCAAGCTGCTCCGCATTTAGTTGCAGATGTACAGGCTTTAGATGTTGATTTCTATACCTGTTCCGCTCATAAAATATGTGGACCTACGGGTGAAGGTATGTTATATGGCAAAGAGGAGTGGTTGAATAAATTACCACCGTATCAAGGTGGTGGTGAAATGATTGCCGAGGTAACTTTTGAAAAAACGACATATGCAGATTTGCCGCATAAATTTGAGGCGGGCACCCCTAATATTTGTGGTGGTATTGCTTTCGGTGCCGCTTTAGATTATATGAATGCAATTGGTTTTGAAGAAATTGCCAAATATGAGCATGAGTTATTAGAATATGCCACGCAGGAGTTACTGAAGATAGACGGACTAAAAATTTACGGCACGGCAAAAAACAAGACTTCTGTTATTTCATTTAATATAGAAGGTGTACATCCATATGATATGGGCAGTATTTTAGATAAGTTGGGTATTGCGGTACGTACCGGGCACCATTGTGCACAACCAATTATGGATTTCTTTAAAATACCAGGTACCGTACGTGCTAGTTTTGCTTTCTATAATACTAAGGAAGAAGTTGATGTGTTGGTACAAGGTGTTTTAAAAGCTAAAAGTATGTTGTTATAAACAAAGTTTCATAGGTAATGTTAAGGTTTGAAATCCTTCAATTGTTATCGTATTTTTGCATAAAATAAAGCAATGGAAATTAAAGAGATACAAGAAGAGATTATAGACGAATTTTCCATGTTCGATGATTGGATGCAGCGCTATGAATATATGATAGAACTAGGCAAGTCGCTTCCATTGATCAAAGAAGAATTTAAGACCGACGATAATATTATTAAGGGTTGCCAAAGTAAAGTTTGGGTGCATGCAGATCTAGAAGATAATAAGCTGATATTTACAGCAGATAGCGATGCTATCATTACCAAAGGTATTATTGCCATTCTAATTCGTGCATTTAGTAATCAGAAACCACAGGATATTTTAGATGCCGATACACAATTTATAGATGAAATCGGGTTAAAAGAGCACTTGTCGCCAACTAGGGCAAACGGTTTGGTAAGTATGATCAAACAACTAAAGTTATACGCAGTGGCGTATCAAACACAAATTGAAGAATAAGATTATGAGTGACGAAAATATAGCTGAAGACAGCGCAGAATTAGGAGAGAAAATCGTTAAGATTTTAAAGACCATTTATGATCCAGAAATTCCTGTAGACATTTACGAACTTGGTTTGATCTATGATGTTTTGGTGAATGAAGATAATGAAGTTAAAATCTTAATGACGCTAACATCGCCAAACTGTCCGGTAGCTGAGAGTTTACCTGCAGAAGTTGAAGAAAAAGTAAAGTCGCTAGATGCCATTAAAGATGCTGAGGTTGAAATTACTTTTGATCCGCCTTGGACTCAGGATTTAATGAGTGAAGAAGCAAAATTAGAATTAGGTCTTCTTTAATAAGAGAAGTTTTATTCCTGTCCATAATTCACCTGTATGCAAGACGAAATCGTAAATAAAGTTGCCCAGAGCAAACTGATTACTTTTAACCTAGAAGATTACTATCCTCAAGGAAATAGAGTAGTGTTAGATATTAAAGATTGGCTTTTTGAAGGTTTTATATTAAAGGAAAAGGAATTCAGAGCCTTTGTTGACGCCCATGATTGGTCTCAATATGAAGGTGCTTATGTTGCCATGCAGTGTTCTACAGATGCTATTGTACCGGGTTGGGCTTACCTATTGTTAAGTATGAAGCTTAGCGGAATAGCAAAAAAAGCAATTCAAGGTTCATTGGTAGACTTAGAAACAAGTATATATCAGTCTATAATCGAAAACATTGATTTTTCTGAATATCAAGATAAATTAATAATCATAAAAGGATGCAGTAATAAACCTGTTCCTGCGAACGCCTATCTCTTTCTAGCAGAGCGTTTAAAACCACTTGCAAAGTCAATTATGTATGGTGAGGCATGTTCTTCAGTGCCTTTATTTAAAAGAAAATAACATTATCAATTTGATAATTTGTTGCTAGTATTATTACCTTTGCGCCACTATAAATTATAAACATTGATTATTATGAAGAAAATTGTATTAACTCTAGCTCTTGCGTTTGTTGCAACTGTTGGTTTTTCTCAAACAGAAGAAGAACTAAAAGGTCAATTAAGTGCTGCAAATGATTCTATCGCAGCTATTCAAGGAAGAGCTGATGCTATTCAGGGTGCAATAGATGCATTACCAGGCTGGAAATTAGGTGCATTTGGTACTATTGGTGCTAACTTAAGCAGCTTTAATAACTGGTACGGTCAAGGAACTCCAGATTTAGCATCTGGTAACATTGGTGTAACTGTGAATGCTTTTGCTAATTTGAACGAAGAGAAATTCTTTTGGAGAAACACTGGTAACATTAATTTAGGATGGGTAAAGTTCGATGACAAGAACGATGATACTGATGACGATAGCTTTAAGCAAGGTACAGATGTATTCAACATCTCTTCTCTTTACGGAAGAAAGCTTAGTGAAAAGTGGGCTATTTCTGGTTTAGGTGAGTACAGAACAACTATATTAAATAACTTTAACGATCCAGGATACCTTGACTTAGGTGTTGGTGCTACTTGGACTCCTATTACTGATTTAGTTGTTGTAATTCATCCATTAAACTACAACTTCGTATTTAGTGATAACGATGCAATTTTTGAATCTTCTTTAGGTGCTAAGATTGTTGCTGATTACACAAGACAAATTGGAGCGGTAAACTTTAAGTCTAACCTTTCTATGTTTCAAAGCTATGAGAGCGGTGACCTTTCTAACATTACTTGGATCAACTCATTTGGTTACACGTTATGGAACGGTATTGGTTTAGGTTTTGAATTCGGTTTACGTGACAACAAGCAAGAGGCATTAAACTATGCAGTTAATACGTTAGGAGAAACAGCTACTACTTTTGATACTGTTGA
Source organism: Maribacter sp. (assembly GCF_039968975.1). Classification (GTDB taxonomy): domain Bacteria; phylum Bacteroidota; class Bacteroidia; order Flavobacteriales; family Flavobacteriaceae; genus Maribacter. Next base: position 18,920 of record NZ_JBDVOT010000144.1, read on the forward strand.
TAACAAATTACAAACGTATTTCCTAGTAGGTCTTAACTACTCTTTGTAGTCTTAGATAATATTTAGTAATGTACATATAATAAAAAAGCCCTCTAATTAGAGGGCTTTTTTCGGTTAAGTAATATCGTAAAATTTGGGGTTTTACTTTTTAGTTTTCATAAGCTAAATATCGATTTGGGGTCAAGACTTATCTTAAGTACACTGTAAAATTAATGCATAAGGTCATGTAGTAAGCAATTTATGTTGTGAACTGATCTCAAAATGTGGTGAGATTTACCATTGGTTTAATTTCATCGATGAACTGCACAATTTTGATTATAATTGGTATCTAGTACTGATCTAAGTGTTCTGGATATAGAAAATTATTATACGGAAAGCGAGTTACATGAATATCTCTTACTTCATCATACACACGTTTTCTAAACTCATCTAAATTCTCTTTGTTGAGTGCAGATATAAAAATAGCACGGTCGCCCACTTTTTCCATCCAGGTTTGTTTCCAATCGTTAATGGTAAAATGTCTGCCGGTGCGTTCGGTAACCAAATCATCATCATCAATGATATCGTGTTCGTATTGATCGATTTTATTGAATATCATGATACTTTTCTTTTCTGAACTTTTAATTTCAGATAGAATTTGGTTTACAGATTCAATATGTTCTTCAAATTGAGGGTGAGAGATATCTACTACATGTAATAACAGATCTGCTTCCCTTACTTCATCTAAAGTACTTTTAAAGCTTTCTACCAGCTGTGTAGGTAGTTTTCTAATAAAACCTACTGTATCACTTAATAAAAAAGGTAGATTTCCTATAACCACTTTTCTTACCGTAGTATCTAATGTAGCAAACAGTTTGTTCTCGGCAAATACATCACTCTTACTTATTACATTCATTAATGTAGACTTACCTACATTGGTATATCCAACCAAAGCCACACGAACTAAAGCACTACGGTTACCCCTTTGGGTTTCCATTTGGCGATCTATTTTCTTTAGTTTCTTTTTAAGTAAGGTAATACGATCACGTACAATACGTCTATCCGTTTCAATTTCGGTTTCTCCTGGTCCGCGCATACCAATACCCCCTTTTTGTCGCTCAAGGTGCGTCCATAAACCCGTTAGTCTTGGTAACAAGTATTCATATTGTGCTAGTTCAACTTGTGTTCTGGCATAACTTGTTTGTGCACGTTGTGCAAAGATGTCCAATATTAAACTGGTACGATCAATGATTTTACATCGTAATTGTTTTTCAATATTACGCTGTTGACCTGGCGTAAGTTCGTCATCAAAAATGACAGATCCTACTTTATGGTCTTGTACGTATTGTTCCACTTCTTCCATTTTACCACTACCAATAAGTGTTTTCGGATTTGGAACATCCATACGTTGCACAAAGCGTTTTATAACCTCACCGCCTGCCGTATAAGTAAGGAACTCTAGTTCATCTAGATATTCATTTACTTTTTCTTCATTTTGCTCCTTATTGATAACACCAATAAGAACCGCTTTTTCATAATCTATACTCTTCTTTTCTATCATATTTCCGTAAAGTGCAAAATTAAGCAATTACCGATAAGCTATTTCGTATTTTTATTGACTCGATAATCGAGATTACATACGCTAAGACATTCCTTGAAGGTTCAATTTTTCAATTAGCGTTTTCAAATGGTTTTGTCTTAGATTGGTTACCCATTAAAAATATTTATGCGATTTCCATTTTTTAAGAAAAAAGCTAAAAAACAGCGTTATACGGTTGCGTTCTACAATTTAGAAAATCTATTTGATCCAGAACGTAATACTAAGATTTTGGACAAAGATTATACACCAAATGGTGCAAAAAAATGGACAGTTGAACGCTACCAGCGTAAATTGGATAAATTGTCTGAGACGATAATTAAAATAGGAGATGAAGACCATCCTTATCCTCCTGCGTTAATAGGTGTTGCAGAAGCTGAGAATAATAGTGTATTCAAAGCCCTACTAGATACAGAGGCTTTAGATGTTATTGATTATGGATTTGTTCATTATGATTCGCCCGATGAACGAGGCATAGATACAGGTCTTATCTACCGAAAACGCTTTTTTAAGGTTTTACATTCAGAGCCATTTACTTTAATGGTCGATAATCCTGGCGGAGTTAGAGATACAACGAGAGATATACTATATGTAAAAGGAGAATTAAATAAAGAACTGGTACATGTTTTTGTTAATCATTGGCCCTCTAGGCGAGATGGTGGTGTTGAAACGGAATACAAACGTGTTATCGCCGCAGAAGAGATTGTTCAAAAAATTGAGGTTATTAAGAATACGGAATTAGATCCCAATATTATTGTCATGGGCGATTTTAACGATGATCCCTCTTCTAAAAGTTTACAGCTACTTAAAGAAGAAGCATCTTTATTTAATCCTTTTGAGACTTTGCATATACCAGACACTACAGGCTCTTCTGTTTATGGTAGCAAATGGAACATGTTTGACCAAATTTTGTTGTCGAACTCATTTTTTAATTATCAAAAGAATACACACAGTTTTGACAGTGCTGCTATATTTGATCACAAATCTTTAAAAGAGAAAAAAGGAAAATATAAAGGTACGCCCTACAGAACTTTTGTCTCAGATCGGTATATGGGTGGTTATAGTGATCATTTTCCTGTTTACGCTATGTTTACCTTAAATTCTTGATTGACATTTAAACGAAAGAAAAATCTTACACATCAAAAATTGATGTTTTCACAACAGGTTAAACATAATGCTTAGGTAATTCATCGAATAAAAGTGCTCATTCATCGAGCACTCAGTCTGGTTTATATATTTGTAGTCCAAATCTTACATATATACCTACGATGTCTACCTACAACCCAAACTACCGCATAAGTAGTATGCTATTGATACTGTTTTTTGTTTGTTCAACTGCAACTATTGCTACTGCCCAAACTTCTCAACAACGTTTAAAAATTGCTGCCAAAAATAAGAAGACAGAATTGGCAAATTTCAAGGCTAACTTGGTTTCTGAGTATGCTATTGAAAGAACGCAACTTCAAGAAGTAGCTAAATTGAAGAATTGGAAAATCAAGGAAACATTAGCGAACGGTAAAAAAGTAGAACTGCAGAGTATAGGTGCTGATGGTAGTCCTCTATACTACGAAACGTATTCTGATCAAGCTGGGTTAGCTTCTAGGGCTAGTACCTTAAATACCAATGGTTCAATGGGTTTGAATTTAGATGGTGATGGCATGAAAGTAGGAGTTTGGGATGCCGGTGTTGCTTTAGAGAATCATATTGAATATACTTCTAGAGTTTCAATTGGCGATGAAAGTCTTGAAATAGATGCACATGCAACTCATGTAACGGGTAGTATTATTTCTACGGGACTTAAAAATGATGCAAAAGGTGTAGCAAATAAGGCGAAAGTGGTTTCTTATGATTGGACAAGAGATAAAATTGAAGCTACCGAAGCTGCTGCGGAAGGACTTCTTCTTTCTAACCATTCTTACGGTATTAAAGCAAGTGGCGTACCAGATTGGTATTTTGGTGCTTACACTAAAGTTGCACAAGATTGGGACAAGATAATGTATAATGCACCTTACTATCTAATGGTAACCGCTGCAGGTAACGCACAAAAAAGCAGAAACAACTTAGACCCTATGTACGGTCAATCTGCAGATGGCTTTGATGTGCTGTTAGGTTTTACAATTTCAAAGAATAATATTACCGTTGCCGGTGCAAATTCTAAAATTGACGGAAACGGAGACTTAAAGAATGCCGATGTTTGTGCTTATAGTAGTTTTGGTCCTGTTGATGATGGTAGAATAAAGCCAGACATTGCAGGTAACGGTGGTTCTGTACTTTCTACAGATGCTGCTAGCAATACTAGCTACGAGACTTCTTCTGGTACTTCTATGGCGACGCCGGGTGTTACTGGGTCATTATTGTTATTACAACAGTATAATAAAGAACTATTTGGTGAGTATATGAAAGCGGCGACCTTAAAAGGTTTGGCTTTACATACTGCCGATGATGTTGATGCCTTAGGACCAGATTATAAATTAGGTTGGGGAATTATGAATTCAAAAACAGCTGCCGAGGTATTGAACAACAAAGATTTTTCTAGCCACATTGCAGAAGAGTCTTTAGAAAACGGAAACTCTTTTTCTTTTGATGTTACTGCAGAAGGTAACGAAACATTGATCGCTTCAATTTCTTGGACCGATGTACAATCTAGCTACATTAATTCAGGAGAGTTGAACAATACCACTGCGGCCTTGGTAAACGATCTTGATATTAGAGTTACAAAAAACGGACAGACATTTTTACCTTGGAAATTAAACCCTGCAAAGGCTGAAAGCAATGCTACTAAAGGTGATAATAAAGTAGATCCTTTTGAAAGAGTTGAAATACCAAATGCTAGTGGTACGTATACCATTACGGTTACCCATAAGGGAGAGCTAGTTAACGATATGCAAGATTTTTCATTGATCGTTTCTGGTGTAAAGATGACTACTTGTTCTATTAATGCTCCAGAAGTTAGTCTTGATGAAACTGAAATGACCAATGTAACCTTAGCTTGGAACGCTTCAGAAGATGGGCTTTATGAAATTCAGTATAAAGAAGTTTACCAAGAGAACTGGACTACAGAATACGTTTCGGTAAATAACTTTAACTGGAAAGGCTTATTGACAGACACTACATATTCTTTTAGATTAAGAACTTTCTGCTCTCAAAACATAGCTTCTGAATTTAGTGAAGTGGTAACTTTTACTTTTGAAGGGGAAGAAACAGAGTTAGAAACATTATATGCTTTAAGTGCAGACTCAGAAATTCCATTTAGTGTGTATCCAAATCCTGCGGTAGATGAAATTCAGTTAAATGTAACAACTTCAGAAACCGCTACCTATAGAATTATGAGTACAAGCGGTGTAGCATTAAAAATGGACAAAGCTTCAGGTTCTAGAATTAATGTAGCTGATTTACCTTCTGGTCTATACGTATTACAGATTCAAGATGCTGATATCAACAAAAGCACAAAATTCTATAAGTATTAGAAGGGTTACTTTATTCTTCTAGACTGTGTGGTGAAAGAAAGGCCTTGTTGACCAACGGTAGAGTTCATTACGCCTTCAAATAAGGGTTCAGGACAATCTTTTGGTGCATGCCATTCAAAAATAAAGTTAGAACCGGTACCGCCTTCAACATCCATTTCATCTATGATGATTTCGGCAGTTTCTAATGGTGCCAAATAAATAGCATGACTAAAGTAACTTCTTAATGATACGCCATGAGTATCAAAATATTCTGCCTTGGTAATGTAAATAGTGTCTACGTCACTAGTATTACGTAGGCTTACCATCGCAGTTAAATTATGTGTCTTATGCTCAGAACTACTGTAAATTTGAGAATAGATAGATAAGTAAGACTTACCATTCTCCAAAGAATCTTTAGCATTAATGGTTGCTTGTCTCTTTGTCCAGTTTTCAGGATGTATAGAACTTATTTCCTTTTCTTGTACACAACTTGCCAATAGAGCAACTACAGAGAATAATAAGATGACTTTTTTCATACGTATGGTTTGTTTACAACAAATGATGGTACCAACAAAATTACACCATTAGTCCTATTTTTATATCGGCTGATGCTAATTTTAACGTCATACTACTCATTAGCTACCTTCTTTACCTCGTTATCGGTCAATAGCGGTTGATTTCTAAGCCTTAAATACACTTGTGCCGTAGTGAGTACATCTAACTCACAATAGGTAACAATACGGTCTAAATTGTTTTGCTCGTAATACACCACGCGTACCATACTGCCGTCAATATCTTCTTTGGGCGATGGTATGCCCAGTACATGTGCCATTAGCTTTAGTGAAGTATAATGTTTGTAATCTCCAAATTTCCAAAGCTCCATGGTATCTATATGTGGAACTTCCCATGGTTTTTTACCGAACAGGTCTAGTTTTTGAGGTAATGATATACCGTGAATAATCATTCTACGGGCTATGTACGGAAAATCGAATTCCTTACCGTTATGCGCGCAGAGTACATGCTTTACATGGTTAAAATGCTCGTCTAATAGATTTTTAAAATCTTGTAGCAATTTGATCTCTTCACGATAAAACGTGGTTATTCTAAAACTACGCTCCTCTTTTTGAAAGGTAAAATACCCTACGGATATACAAACAATCTTACCGAATTCTGCCCATATACCAGCACGCTCGTAAAATTCTTCTGCAGTAATAGCATCTTTACGTTGGTACTGAGATTTGTGTGCCCACAGTTCTTTTGTTGTTTCGTCAAGTTGATCAAACGAGCTTTTTTCTGGTACGGTTTCTATATCTAAAAATAAGATATTATCAAGATGTATTTTATCGGGCATAGAAAGGTAAGATACTAATAAGTAGGAAATTAACACAATTTCGCTTAAGCCCTTTTTTTGAATTTTGTGTTTGATTGGTAATGTTTATTTCCAGTATATCACATTTACATTATTACGTTCTACCCAACTTCTTCAATAGTTTTCAATTCTTTATTTTGAATTTTCTTAACGATTCCTGGATATTTAGATAAGAATTTTTTAATCTTTTGTTTTAAAAATCACTTTCTCATTTATACTGAATTTTACCGCAATAATTTGGCTGTGAACAGTGCGGGGTGCTAACTAGGGTTTGCATTCTGACGCGTAGATAGCGAAATCTTTTTGTTTTTTTTCTTGTTTAAAGCATAATCCATACTAAGATTTGAGGGCTTCATAAAAAACGTAAACATATGGTTTAAAAAGTATTATGTATTTTTTATGGTTATATAAACATTAGTTTTTAATTCCCAATTTCCTTTTTATGATTGCTTCCCTCAACATTTTTTCATCATCTCCAAATAGAGAACTACCCTTCATAATGTAATAAGATTTAATATCATTATTGGGTTTTTTAATTTTGATTTTTAGATGTTTAAAATGTGTCACAACCATAAGTCGAGTAGTTTCAATGGTCAAAATATTTTCGAGCTTAATGACCTTCTCATTTTCAAAAAAAGGCTTTTTTAAAATTATTAAATGTTTCTTAGAATCGTAATATCCAATGTAGGAAATGGAATAAAGTACAATTCCTGTAACTATTAGAACTAACATCATAAATAGATAAAAGTACTCTTGATTTCTTAGTATATTTTCCCAATCTACGATGGCTTTGTAGATACCGTATATTCCTAATATTATAATAATTAGATAAAAATTTAGAATAAATTTGGCTCTAAAAGAATGTAATTGTATTAAATCTTTTTTCATTTTAAATTACCGTTACATATTTACAAAGGCTATTTGTCAGCATTAGCTTTTTTCTGAATTTTTGATATATCGTAATTAATTTCACCAGATTTGTCAAAGTTTTCAATGAACATTTCAGGGGTAATGAAATAGCCGCCTGATTCTTGAATCACTTGGTTATTTTCATTTAGTACAATCATGCGTGGTACTGTTCCAATATTAAATTTTTTAAAGTATTTATAACCAGAAAAACAATCTTTAGTTAATGCTGTCACGCTATAATTATTCTTACAGAATTTTCTAAATTCAATACTCTTTTCAAATTTTGAATAAAATTGTTTATCTAATTCAGAATCAGATAAAAAAAACAATATTCTTGGTCTATTAACTGAGGCCCAAGTTTGGTTTTGGTTACATTCAAGGTTTTCAGAAAAATGATAATTAAAGTATAAATCGTCTATACTATTATGCAAGGGCCAAAAAAGCAAATTAAATGGTTTTGTCGTTTTTGGTCCTATTTCTCTAAGTAAAACAGTATTTATCGCGTTGGTTTTATATTTCTGCAGGTTGTTTACATTAACAAAACTTAAAGCTTCTTTGAGAATATCATTTTTCGAATCGTTAATTGATTTATAGTTAATTTTCCATTGATCATTTTCTTTGTTAAAATCAATTTTTAACCCATTATTTAGAGTGAGAACTCCTTTATTCCCATTGAAACTCGTTTTCATAATATGATAATCTCTATAAAGAGATTTATGATACTCAAAACGACCATTTGAAAATAAAGTTTCAAATAAATCTATTGTTTTGAGGCTTGATAAGGAGTCGTTTGATAATAGAGACCTAGCTGAAAGTATGTTAAACCTATCTATATATTTTATTTTTGAAATTTCAAAAGAATCGGATGAAATGATTTTAGCATGTAAGTTTTTAAGATATACATGAGAATTCTTGTCCAGAAGATTGATGATTTCACTTCCATTGTCTTTTTTTAGAGCATTTTTGTAGTCTAAATAGACACTCTCTATTTCATCTTTGTCATTGGTGCAAGAGACAAAAATAATAGTTAGAAAGATTAAAAGGTATTGAGATAGTTTCATAATTTTAACAATCGTATATAGGTTCAATTAAGTATATGCTCAACCATACATGGATATATGTAATTGATTCTTAGAATTAGTCACTAATATACCACTAAAGAATAAACCTACAATTAAGTGTCATCTTCCGTGTCGGAAAAACATCATCATAAAAATCATATCCAGTAGATAAACTATAATTTGATTTTAAACCCTCCGTTTACCACAAACCCATCAACTGGGGCGTAAATATCTCTAAATTCAGGATTAGAGATGGAACCCGTAAAAATGGTATCAAACCTAGTTTGTCTTGTATCTCCAAAGTTTTCGAAATTGATGAAAATTGAGAAGTTTTTCCACAGTTTTTCTGCCATAAACCCAAAAAGCCAATATTGTTCACCAGTGGCACCATCATTTAATTGTTGTGGACCAAAGTAATAGGCTTCGAGCCCTATTTTCCATTTTTCTTCTACCTCATACATCAATACGTTGTTTAAGCGGTGTTTTGAAACTAAAGGGAATGTACTCTTGGTGTCATTGTAATGCTCGTTTACGTCTGCTAATGTATACCCTACAAAGAGAGCCAGGTCTTTATAAGCTAGCTTTACGTTGGTCTCTACACCCTTTGTATCAATGAAACCATCGGGTTGTTGAAATTCATAGGATCCATTGCTTAAAGGAGTAAGAATTAGCGGGTCTTTTATTTGAGTATAGAAGAATAGGGTGTTTATACTGAAAAATAAATTGTCTGATAACGGAGTTTTGTAATCAATATCAAAGTTACTACCTATGCTCTGTTCAGCTTTTGTATTTGGGACATCTATAGGCAATACATTTCTAAATTGTATGCGTTCTGCATCTTCGGTAAAAACGGTTGGTGTTTTGTAACCCAAACCACCACCAAGTCGCATTGATAATTTCGGATTAATTTTTAACAATGCAGAAATTCTTGGTAAAGCAAAAAAACCATATTCATTTTGATAATCACCTCGTATACCCGTCTCTAGCACAAATTTTTCTGTTGCGTTCCAAGTATTTTGTATAAAGGCACCTGTTGTAATGTGATTATAATCTATGGCTTCTGTATTGTTCAATTGATCTTGGGTAAATTTGTCTGTCCAAAGATTTAGCCCCACTATCCACTCAGATGTGGTATTTCTGGTCGTGTAGTTTGCTTCACTAAAAGACGATGTCTGAACTCCAGAAAATAAAAAATCAGGTATTTCAATGCTTCGGTCATATAGGCTAATACTGTTTTTTAATGCCAGATTAGAATTTTCGTTCAGTTGGTGTTCTATACCTAATTGCGTGCTAAATCTGTCAGTAGTATTTTTTTCAAAAAAAACATCCTCTTCATCACGGTTGCCTTTAATATATTCAATGTCTCCCCCAACTCTATCTTCTTTTACGCTGTTAAAACCTACGTTCACTGAAGTTTTATCACTTAAATCAATAAATATTCTTGGGTTTAAAGTATAGCGTGTAAATTTAGGAATAGCCGTAAGGCCTATATCAGCTGGGTCATAAGGTGTACCCAAATTATAAGAAGCGAATATGGTTGTACCTATTTTATTGAATTGTTGAGAGTAAAAACCACTTGCGTCTAAACCCAATGCAGATGTTCCATTAAGCATAAAGCTTAATTCTCTTTCTTCTTTTGGTTTTTTTGAAACAAGATTTACTAGACCGGCAATGGCGCCTCCACCAAAAAGTGTTGAAGAAGCTCCTTTAATTACTTCTACTTGTTGTAAGTCTAATGGTGCTATTTGCATTAAACTTAAACCACCAGAAAAGCCTGAGTATAGAGGAAAACCATCTCTAAGTATTTGAGTGTATTTTCCGTCCAAACCTTGAATTCTTATACTTGAATTATAAGAAGTCGCTGATGTTTGTTGGGTTTGTATACCGGTACTTTCATTAAGCATCATTCTAATGTCGCCCGGTTTCATATTTCCTTTTTCCTCAAGTTCTTCTCCAGAAATGGCTTCTATTCGTGTAGGAATGTTATAAATGGTTCTTTTTGAACGTGTAGATGTAATCACTACATCATCTAATTTCTCTCCTTCGCTTTCTGTCAATGCTATGTTGATAGGCTGCGTTTCTGATAAAGGAAAACTAAATTGTAGTTTCTGCTCTTCATAACCAAGATAACTGATAACAATGGTCTGTGGTCCGTTGGGAATATTTGTAATTTCTAAATAACCGTTTTCGTCTGTACTAGAGCCATTTGTTGTTCCTTGTAAAACGGCTGATGCACCAAAAAGGGTTTCTTTGCTTTCAGTGTCTTTGATTATGGCCTTGAATGTATTTTGACTAAAAGCCAAAGACGTATATAGTATTGCCAAAAGAGGCAAAATGATTTGTTTCATTTGTCTAATGATTTAATTTAATGATGTAAAAAAGGATTAACGGTATTTGATACCGCTTTTAAAAAGTGGTGAAGCCACTTTTATCATTAAATTAACTTAGGAGGTTGCCAAATTTTCGCAAAAAAGTTACTTGCGAATTTGGACTTGTAAACCGATACCAATTTTGTTTTGGTAATATGAAATTTCTTAAAGTTGATCGAGTAATTTATAAAAACAAAACCCGAGCAAGTACCACAAGAAAAAAATGGCGAGCAGGTATTGCAACTATCATCTTGTTGGTCTTTTGAATGATTTTCTGTTAATTCTGTTTTCTCTTCTTCATTACAATTATCGTCCCAACAGCAAGGTACTGTAGAGAGTAAAAAAACATATAATGATAATATAGAACAGAGTATTTTCATTACTGCAAAAATAGTGAATATGCTTAACTTTAGTTATGCAAGGCAAGAAGGATTATCAAGAAAAACTGTTCTCCAGTTTTCAACTTAGTAATCGGGTTCTGGAGAACAACTTTTACAATCGTTTAAAAGAGGTGTTGGCCCTATGTTTCCTCTACGACTTTACGAATGGCTTTTATGGGGTTAGCGGTCAACAGCGTATAGATTTGGTTGTGTTCTTTAAGCTCTGCTTGGTCGGTTACTTTGAGAACAGTATTAGTGACCGCCAGCTGATGCTACATTGTGCCATGCGCCTTCAAATTCTTTTCTTAAAACAATGTTTTCAACCAAGAATGTTGCGGTCTGGATATTATGAATTTTCAAATGATTTCCCCAATGTTCAATTAACTGCATAATGTTTCTTCATAATGTGTGGCAACGTAAAATGATATCGTACGGCGCTCCAACGAAGAAAGTAGCTATGATCTAATATGTAGTGTTAGTGGTCGTTATTTATTTGACTTTTGTTTAAAGAAATCAATATCCTGTTCACTTAGTTTGTTTGTTGGGATTGAAATTCCAAAAGGTCGTTTTTGGTTAATCGTTAGCCAAATTCTGTTTTTGTTGATATCTATCTTTTTTATCCAGTTCCAATCTTTGTTTTCTATTAATTCTTTGTTGTTATGATGAATTAAGATTTCTCTATCATTAAATTCAACATCTGCATCAAAAGATATTTTTTTGGCAAAGGTTTTAGCACTCAAATATTGGAGTGGCCATAATATAACATTGATTCCTATAAAATAAATTACAGCAGAAACAATAGGATTCAATCCGCTAATTGGTTTTAGAAATCCTAATACTAAAGTCATTATCAAATATTTCCAAATTGACTTTTTTAAGAAGAAATATATTTTTGCTCTTAAAATATTTTCGAAGTTTAAGACTAATCTTTGTTTAATCATTTTACCTGCTTTGCCTGAATAACCTGTTTGCGTTTTTGATTGATAGGCAAATTAGATATTTAAGACTTATTATTTAATCTGTCTATGGGTTTTCTTTTGATAATATTTTAATTCTGCACCATTTGATATATGGAATTAGTTTGCAGTTTAATTTTGAATGACCCCTAACGGTTTGGCTAAGCGTAGTGCGGAGGCAAGGAAACTTTTTGGTTCCGTCTCTCCTGCTAGCCGGCGCTTTTTCTTTTGTAACTATTTTTTAATTGCCAAATCCAAAAGATTTGGTGGTCTTAGTAAATAATACCAAGCCATTAAATTCAGTACTTTTTTGCTCTATTTGCTATAGATATTGTTACCACTCGCTTTTATTCGGATTCATCATAAATGCCAACAGTTTCTATTCCATTTTCTGAAAATTTTAAAAGTTCGGTTGTCAATGGATAGCCTGATTTTCTAAATTCTTCCACAACCACTTGACCAATCCGTTGTGAAAAGAACAGAGAATCTTGTTCAGAGAAAACATAACAAAAATCTCTAACCGGTATTACAGCATAGAACGGAAAACTAAAATCGGTTTTAATTTTTGTCTTCATTGAGGGTGCTAATAATAGAGCTCCTTTTAAATTACTGTATTTAGATTCCAGAATACCTAGTTTTTTGTTTTCTATGGTATCGTATTCAATGGTAGATTCGGCTAAAATTCTATCTCCATTTTTTTCCGCTTGAGCATTTAAAATAGATTCCGATATATTCCACTTATCAATGTCATTGTATGAAATCCAAGTTAGCATATCATTTTCTCTATGGATATAAATTTTATGGACTTGATCGGTCAATTTATGATTTATAAAATCCTTGTAGTCATAGTCGCTGGGATATAAAGAAATGAAAATATTCTCTTTTGCCTCAGCCCAGTTATTAGGCATTTCAAGAGTGTAATTCCTTAAAGTTTTAGCAAAGTCCGATATTATAGATTTATCATTGTTCTTTAGATAATCTCGTCTAATATTATCTAAACTTACTTTAAGTGTTATTTTACCTTTGGCAATGAAAATCAATTCAGTTTCGTCTATTGACTCAATTTTCATTCCTTGCTTTTCAATTTCGGCTTTGAATTCATTAAGGACAAAATCCTTTTTTTGATTATTGCTCCTGAAAAGTTTGCTTAATATGCTCAAGGTTAATATGTATTTGTGAATTTATTTCAAAATTTGCGGTGACGATTGGGCTAAGAAACGTAGGGCAGATGATAAGCACTATCGTTTCGGTTTATTACTTAGCTAAATATTAATATTTTGCTTTTATCTTTTCTACTATAAACGCCAAATTTTTTATTTACCGTAATAGAATTCCTCAAAATTTCTTGGGTCAATGTAAACGTAAACATAATATTCTGTTGTGTTTTCTCTCAAACTGGATGTTTTTTTAAATTATTGGTAACGGCTCGTATATGCACTGTTCTAACAGAAGAGAGCATTGACGCATATACATTGTTAGCGGTATTTTCATTCTTTATATTGACTCAATAAAAAGTCTTCTTCATCGGTTGTAGCATAAGCATCTGAACTTGTCAAATGACCATCTTGGCCACTAACCCTAGTTAATTGTTTTCCTTTTCTAAAAATTAACTGAAGACCATGTTCTTGTTCCCAGTCACATCTACAGGCTATATTCAGATATATATCTTTATCTCTTCGACTTCGACGACTGATATAAATACGATTTGGATAAACATATTCCCAAATTTTATTTGAATCTTTAATTTGCCAAAGATGTTCATCTTCATCATCATATCCTATTGCTTCTAAAAACTCTTCACAATTATCAAAAACATAATTTGATATTTCCAATCTTTCGCTTGAACTCTTCTCTAAGAAAGATTTAAGAGCTTCATCTGCTTCAGTTATAAATGTTTCATCCTTATCAGGAATAAGATCAATGAAAACAACATCTAGTTCTTTATAGTCAAAAAAGGGAATCTTAATGGGACTACTTTTCCACCAATCTTCAAATCTATCATCTTGATTTAAAACACCAATTATTTCTGATTTTATTTTTTCCATGTTTAGACTTGATTTATGTTACCGTCAACGGTTGGGCTAAGCGTAGTGCGGAGGCAAGGAAACTTTTCGTTTCCGTCTGCCGACGTAGCTAAAGCTTATTGTTTTGCTTTTTCTTTTATTGTTCCAAAGCTAAATCCATAAGATTTAGCGACATTATAAATATACACAGACCTTTCGGTTTTGCCCTAAAGTCCGCATTACGTTTAGGTTGTGTTGGCAATAGTTATTTCTTTTTTTAAGTCCTGAATTTTATTATAATCTTCGATTCCTAATATGTCAATAAGTTGTAACCATCCAAGAATTCCATTTTTATGATAGTGCGTCAGTACTTCTTTAAAATGACTCAGCCTTTCAGATTCGGTTTGTAAAAAATTACATTTTATTTTTTGTCCATTTTTCAGTTCAAGAGTCATTAGGTTGTTTAACCCATTGGACAAGTGTGGAGAGAATTCCAGCATAGAATTAACAAACATTCCCCTAATATCATATGCTTGGGTAAAGTCCAATTTTGATATTTGAGATAGGTTATAATTTGCCTCGTCCACTTGTATTCTGTCTTCCCAAAAAGTCAATTTACCGCAATATGTTCCTATTTCTCGTTCATAGCGAAAGAAGGTGCTAATCATAAGTCCGATTACATAAATTAGCCATAGAATTAATAGAGTAGTGTCCCAACCATTAAAATCATATCCGTGAGATTGCCTTAAATATGCCATTAAAAATACCAAGCCTGTCCAAAAAATGGCGACTAATTTTTCGGGAGAAATATAAATCCCTTTTCTTTTTTGAAATATTCTAAGACTTCTAGGTCGCATTCTATAATTATTGCCTACGTACGTATAAACTGAATAGGGTACGTTTATTTCCTGTTTTAGAGATTAAAGCTTACTTAGCTAAGATACCACTAAAGAATAAACCTATAATTAACTATCGCTTTCCGTGGGATGAAACCACAATCATAAAAATCATATGTAACAGAAATGGCTGAAAACAATGAACTGACCAAATAGTCGGTTTTTTATTGGTAAAATGTGTTATGTGTGTTTAAAATCAACGATTGCCATTGTAATTGTATCGGTAAAATGCACAGAGCGCTAATGGAAAAGGTGTTTTAAGCGTAGTACAAACCAAGTGGTTTATTTTTGAGTAGGAAATTCACCTTCAGGTTTATTATTATTAGAGCTATGTTAGATTTTTGAATATGCCTTCCTCACAGCATCTTCACCATATTTACGCTCCAACCTTCTTAATGTAAAGTGTGAAGTTGCCATTTTCTGAAAATGATTGATAAAAATAAAGTTCATAGATCCGCCACCTAGTGCTCCGGCAATTGGAACAGCTTGTGCCATAAACTTCTCGCTAATTAATACACTAAATCTCGCTGCTATTTGGGTGATGAATTTATTGATAGCACTAGAACCAAAAACAACAGAACTATTTGCTGCAGTCTTAATAGCCGCTTGTAAGCTAGCCGAAGTAAGATTCTTTAAAGTTGATGATAAAGCAGCGCGTGCTGCATAATAGCTTGTATCCATACCATCATCATCTTTAGACTTGCCTCCTAACGCAAATACTTCCATACATTGCATTTGCCCTTCAAGGGAATAAATATCCTCACCCTGGCTTCTAGCTATATCCATAATACTGCGTAAAATGTACTTTGTGGTAATGGTCATTTCAGAAGCGAAAATGGCTGTTCCAATGCCCGTAGTTGAACCAAAAAAACCACCAACTGTTCCTGAGCCAATAACTATGGCTTTATACGTAATACTAGAAGGTTCTTTTAACGGTTTGTTCTTTGAAATGGTAAGGAGATTAGCCTTTAATAAACCCAATAATATTTTTTCTGTAGATTTTTGAAGGATATTTAACGCTTTTTCAGGAATAAATCTAGCTCCTGTTTCTAAAGAGTTTCCAACAATATTAACTCCTTTTATAGCCCAACCTATATGCTCCATTGAAGCTTTACACTTTTTAATGGTTTCAAAATCTTCACTAGAAATGGTATTTTTAACCAGCATATTATTTATCGTTTATTTGAACTTAGGGTATTAATATTTCAATAGCTCTTACCTCTCCTTCAGGCACGCAAACAGGTCCATTTTGACCTGGCAATTCTATATACCCATCTTCACAAGGTAGCGAGTCAGTTTCGCAACCTAAGAATACTACTCCCAAAATAGCTATCAATAAAATTCTTTTTAATATCATCCTTTATTTGAACTTTGATAATGTGTTTGTGTATGAAACGTAGCGTGTAAATAGACGCTATTTTATCGGAATTACAGAGCCGTATTTTTATATTTTGTTTTAACTTATAAATCTTAAAAGCCAATTTTCAAAATTTGGCGGTCTTTGCAAATAAGTACAAACCATTGAATTTAGCACTTATTAGCTATATTTTATACACCGTATTGTAAGGCATTTATTTTTAAGTGTTTTGAATCATATAACAAGCAATTTTTGATTCAGGCTCAAAGAACACATATAAATCTCCATCTCCCCAGAAATTCATTTTCTCAAAGTATTGTATGTACCATTTATCAGCTGGTTCGATATTGGTTTTTTTAGTTTTTATCTCATCGCTACTTTGTAATTGACATAAAAACCTCATTGTTTTATGTGTTTTTGGACATCTTGGAATATCCGAAAATTGAATCCAATTAGGTATTCCTGAAAATCCAATTTCATAACCAATAGCTTTGTCCTCTTTTGTTGTAAAACGGATTTTATTGTATTCTATAAATGAATCTGATTTTAAATCGTCATAAGCTGTAGAAAGAGAGTTTACTTTTTCTAAATTCAATATTTTGGGAGAATTCGGCTCAGAATAGTCTAGCCATATTTTATCCAAATCTAAATATATTGGGCAAATAAGGTTTATGTCAAATGGAAGCCAATCAAAGGCTATACTTTCTTTACTTAATTTTCCTAGATACTGAAAAGAGCCTGGACAATTGTTTGCCGGCATTGAAAAGTTAGATGGTATATTTCCACCAATCCAGTTTTCTCCATTTTCAGTTTTTTCAAAATTGAAAATCTTGTTAATTCTTAAATCCCTATATTTTATTTGGTCGTCTTTTATTATCAGTTCTTTATTATTTCCATCCTCATCTTTGGATTCGGCAAACTCTAAAAAGTTATTTTCATCATAAGTCAAAATGATATGAGAATACATACTTTCTGCTGTTTGTTTATCTGTTATTTGTGTTTCAATGAAACTGAGACAATGTTCTTTGCCATCTAAATTTACCTCCCATCCAGCCAGATATTGTTTTCTTAATTTGGTTTTTTTAGGAGTAGATTTATTTCCGAATATTTTCTTTAGTATACTCATTTTATTTTTTTTGGGTATTGACTTACAACTATTGTGCAATTAGATATTTCGTCTGTTCACTAATATACCACTAAAGAATAAACCTACAATTAGCTTAGAACTTTCTATTACGAAAAACAACAATTGCTTTTAATTGTATAGGGCTAATTAGTTATTAATAACACTCAGAAGAGAATTAGCTTAAAAACAACAAACCAACCAACCGGTCTGTTTTTTACTGGTAAAAGGAGCTGGTAATTGTAGCAACTAACGACAGCAATTACCATTGTATCGACAAAATACAAGGTGTACGAAGTTAAATGGGTATTTTGAGCACACAACAAACCAAGTGGTTTGTTTTTTAGAGGATTAAACAAGCAATTTTAGAACTGACATTACTGTTTATTGCGCTTCTTTAGCTCTGTTAGTTCTCCAAAGCACGTTTAAATTCCACTATTTCTGAGAGGTGGATTTCGTTTAAATACTCGTTGTAATAATCATCTCGTTTGTTGGCTATAGTACTTTCTGCTTTGAGAATATGAGTTTTGGCTTTTTCCAAATCTCCAAGTTTTTCATGGGCTTTTGCTATACCGAAGTGGGACTCTGGTACGTTTTCCGATTGCCGTAATGCGCGTTGAAATTCGGTTATTGCTTTTTCGTAATTTCCCAATTCATATTCGCAAAGTCCTAGGTAGACGAACGTGTGTATATCTACCCAATCTTCTTTTTGCGTTTTAATGTTACGGTTAAACATTTCAATGGCTCTTGGGTAGTCTTTTTTGCCGAAATAACATTCTCCACGTAAAAAGTCAATATCCTCGCCCCAAGGTGCGTCAGTGACGTTTGGAGTAAGATTATCAAGTTTGTCAAAGTCTAGTAAGGCTTTATCGTAATCACGCATTTTACGCAATCTGATCCACCCGCGGTACCCTAAGTGTTTAATGGGGTCTAGCTCAACAGCCTTGTTTAAATATTCAAACCCTTTATTGAAATCTCCGGCTTTGTTATAGGAAACGGAACGCTCCATCCAAGCATCGCTATTTGCTGGGTTGTATTCCAACGCTTTCTCATAGTGACGTGCATCTACCAGAAAGTCAGATTTCTCCGTATCTGATTTTAAATGCCACCAAACGGTTGATCCAATAACCAGAAATAGTATAATGGAAACTAAAAATAGGAGTAGGTATTTAAAAAATTTCTTCAATTTTTCCGTTTTTAATTTTTAACCTGATAAGGTTGTAGGTCTTATAATCTCTGTCTCTTTGCCAATTGGTTAAAGTCAGTGCAATGGTTTCCAATGCTGTTATTAATTCGCCATTGTTGAATACTGTAGGCTCGTAATTTTCATCTATCTGAAAGGTTTCTATATCACACAAAGTGCCTGATTTAGAAATATTAAGTCTTAAGGTTATAAAACCGCTACTTGGTGCTATGTTGGTTTCAGTTAGTTGTATGTTTTTAAAAGCGTTTCTCAGGGTAGGTTTCTCGCCTTCTATTCTGCTATTTATACCATATGCCCAGTAGGGCATGGTTTTTTCGTCGCAGTCGTTAGTTTCTTGCGAAAAGACTAGAAAGGGAATAAGGGTTAGTAGGAATAGGAGGTTTTTCATTTAGTTGGTATGCTATATGTATAGGCTAAAGATGAATTTGTTTGTTTTTTACCTTAGGTCTTTGTTGTGCTTTCGTTATTTATCTATTCGTTCTTTAATTGATTTTTTTATATTTTTAAATTCAACTATTCCGAATTCCAAATTTGGAATATAAGAATTATATAATTTCTGATAACTACTAATAACATAGCGTCTATATTCTTGACTATTTATAAAATAATCTTGTAGCTCCTTGCTACTATTATCTTTTGTTATTGTTTTACTTATCCACTCAGGATACCAACTGTGGTTATCTCTAAATGAATTTACAACTAGCAAACATTCATCAGAAATATTTTTCTCATAAGTGTTAAGGAATGTTCCACTATCATATAAGTCAATCAAATGAAATGATAGACTATCTTTAGAAGCAATTAATTTTAAGCGTTCAACACCGCCTTTATTCATATTAGTTATTGGACCTCCAGCCATTAATCGAGATAATCCATTGTCTAATAAATCTATAGTTCTACTATCTGAAAGGACAGCATCGTAAACGGGTTTTATAGAATCGTAATATTTGATAACGTTTGAAAACTCGTCAATGTCATTATCTAAGTCAAGAACAATCTGCTTATAAATATCAGTAATTTCAGCTTGTTGCTTTCGATTTTCATTCCAGTTGTTAATTTGTAATGCAATTAAAATCCCAATAACTACTAATACAATTTCTCCAACGGCATAAAGTAAATACTTGCTAAACTTATTTTCAGTTAATAGTTTCTGTCTAATTTTTCTAAAGAATTTTATCATTGGTTAGTGTTTTCAGATAATGAAGCACAACGATAAATTGTATGAGTAGTGGCAGATTGCGTAGTAATTTACTGTCAAACCGCTACGAGGTTTTAGCGAGATACATACTTTGATATGTCACATCGCCTGCCATTACTTATACAAAATGTTATGCGCTTTAATTATTCATTTTCTTGTCAAAAAAATTATCATAAAAATCATTTCCCATATTAAATACAAATAAGTTCAATTGTGCTCTTGTCAAACCAGTATAAACCAATTCAACGGTTTCGAATTGGTTTTCTCCTTCTTCTGGCTCAATCAATAATATCACTGTATGAGACTCCCAACCTTTATAACTATGAATAGATGATAGTTTAGTTGTTCCTGTCTTCATCCAAAAATGATTTTTCTTATTTCTTCTTATATTTTCAATCTTTTTATTGAAATCCGATTTGCTATGAATCTCTTCTTTTAATTTGTCCCAAAATTCTTTTGTTTCAAAAGTCGTAATTGTTTTTTCTTTTAGTTCTCTACGAATCAAATAATCAACCTCTCTCAAATAGTCCACTTTAGCTGATAGAAAACAAACATTAGAAGGATGTATTTTATAAAATTTTACCAACTCAGCATATTTGTCAAATAAATCTTTGGCAGTGGTCTCAATACCAAAATTGAAATATTTAAGAGTCTTCTGGTCGAAGTCAAATGTCGGATTAGAAATTATCTGCAATTCATCAATCGAGTATTTCTTTGACATTAGGTCTTTCTGATATTCTAAAGCTAATCTACCAATTTCATCTGCAAACCTTTTTGAAATATTCAATGACCTATTCCAATCGCCACGAATACCAACAGTTTTAGGGTCTCTATTTTCATCAAGTGTTCGGTTGTAAATGTTTTGTTTCTCATCTCCGAATACGACAAACTCTCCATCCTCCTCTATAAAATAATTATGAATTATTTCAAGCCAATTTGTTGTATAGTCTTGAATTTCATCAATGAATACAGCTTGATATTTTTTAATTTCATCTTTTACAGGTTCAAAAAACTTTGTATCAGAAAATGGGCTTAATGATTTAATTTCAAGACCATAATTGTTTGCTTCTGCTTTGATGAATTGGTGATAGTTAGTTATATAAAAATTCTTCCAGGGAAATTCCTCTCGAACATCATTTATTCTATCGTGAATATAATTTTTAAGAGACAAATTATAAGTTAGAATCAGAACAGTTGAATTTGTCCTCAAATAAGCATTTACAGCTCTTTTTGCTAAAACGAATGTTTTACCACTTCCTGCTAATCCTTTTATTTTTCTGCGGGGTCTTTGTTCACTTTTAATTAAAACCTCTTGTGCCTTTGTATAATTAATAACCTTACCTTCTTCAAGCATATGAAGTGGTGGTTGTAAATATCTTTTAAAACTTTCATATAAGCTATCATCAAATAGCTTTGACTTTTGATTTAACCTTGTTAGAGATAGAAAATTATTTAGATTATTTTGGCTCAATGAATCTTTCCCCCAACATTGAATATATTTAACAAACGTCCTGTACCCATTATACCTTTTATCCTCAAAGTCATTAAGGATGAAACTGTTTATTCTATGCTCATATTCACAATGAAAATACACAACGGTATTCACAATTGCCTGATAGTATTTGTTTTTCATACTTTTTGGCAAAAGATTGTCAATGTGCATATTGAATAAATTGTCTTTATAGCTTTTTACTTGCGATAGTGGTGATTTTAGCTTACAATCATTCTTTTTTAAATGCCAATCAGTATTTTTGTCTATATAGTAGTGGTCAAGAACCCAGTCTTTGACTTCGATTATTACTGCTCCACCGAATCGTTTTAGTATTACAATGTCAGGTTTATCACCGTTTATAAATGGTTGAAAATAAATTTCAAATTCGTCATTCAAATTCGTCTGCAGAAAATTAAGCAATACTAATTCTCCTTCTGTTGGTTTTTGATGAAGATTTTTAATTGTCTTTATATCTGGGAAAAGTTTTGCCATAATATTGTTGCAGTTCGTTAGTTTTTATTGCGCATAACTATTGTGTATGTGCACAATTGCAAATATTCCCCAATATTAAGGAATATGCGTAATAGTTAATATTTCAGTATACTAAATATACCATTAAAGAATAAACCTACAATTACCATCTCACATTCCATTACGGGAAACCATAATCCCAATAAATTATTTAAGTCTCCGTAAGAAATGACTAAAAACAGCAAACCGACCAACCAGTCTGTTTTTTACTTGTAAATTGAGTTAAGAGTTCTAGAAAGCAACGACAGCAATCGCAATTGTATCGGTAAAATGCAAAGAGCACTAATTGAATAAGGTGTTTTGATTACTAAACAAACCAAGTGGTTTGTTATTTGATGAAGTAGACCAGCGATTTTAGAATAAACTTTGCTGTTTTGTAGGGCTTTCATGGTTCAATAACCACTGTTTTCTATGCAACCCACCAGCGTAACCGGTAAGTGAACCATCGGATCCAATAACTCTATGGCAAGGCACTACAATCCATAACGGATTTCGGGCATTTGCAGAAGCGGCTGCTCGGGTAGCGTTTGGGTCTCCCAATAACTTTGCAAGCTCTAAATAGGATCTAGATTTTCCGTAGGGTATGTTCTGTAATTCTACCCAAACCTTCCTTTGAAATTCGGTTCCGTGTGGGTTCAGTTTTAAATTGAACTCGGTTCTTAGTCCTTCAAAATATTCGTTCAATTGGTAAACGGCATCTTCTAAAGATTCTGGTATAACATCGGTAAGTGGGGCATCAGAATTAAGCACGGTAACAGCTGAGAGTCCGTCAGTATCGCCAATAATTTTGGCAACGCCTAGGGGTGTATGTATGTAAGCAACATCGTCCATGTTGGTATTTAACTATTTATTCGTCTGGTGATGTAGGCTTTTCGATCACTCCCGTTGCCTGAGCGCGTTTTTCCCAATTTTTACGAGCAAGACTCTGCAAATCGGCAACATTGTCGCTCTCATCCATTATTTCGAGCCCAAGAAGGGTCTCAATAACATCTTCCATTGTTACAATACCACTTACAGAA
>NZ_JBDVOT010000145.1:0-15240 GCF_039968975.1 Maribacter sp.
CTGGTCTGCAAGATTAAATTCTTGCATATCTAAAATATGGATGGCATGATTATCATCAACCAACCAAACTTCATCATTTTCATATTTAATGAAATCAGCGATAATAACTTCATTGCTAGATTTTATCGTCCATTTCTTCAAAGGTTCACCGTGACCCCCATCATGTGCAAATAGCGTGGAGCTGAACAGAAGAATACATAGAAGTACGTATTTAAACTCTCTCATATGGCTACATATTTATAAGTTTTTTAGTTTAAGTTTCGATCTTTAAATACACGGAGTATATACCGTTTTTTATTTCTTTTTGAAAAATGTGTTTATTGGGGTATAATAATTCTAATCTTTTCTCTAGGTTAGGTAAACCTATACCAGAGCCACTTTTGTCGCTAGTTTCTTTTGGAAAATTATAATTTTCTATTTTGAAAATAACATCATTTTCTTTGGTAATCATATCTATGGAAATAACACTCTTTTTGTTTCCGGAAACACCGTGTTTAAAAGCATTTTCAATTAATGATATAAATAGTAATGGTGAAATTTCAATGTTAGGTTTGCTAATAGGAAAACTAGATTCGATAGTCGTTTTATCGGTTAACCGAAGTTTCATGAGTTCTATATATTTTCTCATGAACTCAATTTCCTTACCTAATGAAACTAGCTCCGTATTCGTTTCATAAAGCAGGTATCTCATAAGTTTACCTAAGCTATGAATTGTTGATTTTGCCTTGTCTGGCGATAAATCAACTAAAGAATAAATATTGTTCAAAGAATTAAAGAAGAAATGCGGTTGCAGTTGGTACCTTAAATGTTGCAACTCTGTCTGTAACTTAAAGTTTGCCGCCTCTTTACGCTCTGCTTCTGTTCTAACCAACCTTTTTGTTGATTTTATTGCTATTGAAAAAAGCAATGGTGCAGCATAAGATAACATCTGTACATAGATAAACAATTTAAATGGAGGACCAGCTCTACCATTTTCTAAAGGTTTTCTAATTAGCTCTTTAAAGTAATTATCCTCTAGCTGTTCTTTTACTAAAATAAACAGTGAGATCATAATTAAATTGATTCCTATAAAAGTCCAGGTTTTCTTAGTAAATAAGAACTTATCAATCAACACTAAAAAATTAGTGTAGAAGATAATAGCATAGAAAAGCATAGGTATAAAGAAATGCGCAATCAACCTATTTAAGTCTTGATCTTCGCTGTACGAAAGAATAAAAGGCATACTAAACAGCACCAACCATATGAGAAGATGCTGAGCAATCATTATTTTTTTGTTTCTATACATAATCTGTTTATTCGTATCGTAAAGCTGTAATTGGGTCTAAAGCAGATGCTTTCTTTGCAGGGTACCAACCAAAGAATATACCTGTTACGGCACAAACCGCAAATGACACCACAATTGAATATAAAGCGACACTTGTAGGCCAAAGTAAGAACTTTTCAATAAACACCGTAGCTCCTAAGCCCAATAATACACCCAGCAAACCTCCTGTTATACTAATTAAAATAGCTTCTATTAGAAATTGCATTAAAATATCTGACCCCCTGCCACCAACTGCCATTCGTAAACCAATTTCCTTAGTTCTTTCTTTCACGGAAACATACATTATATTCATAATACCAATACCACCAATAAGTAAAGATATACTTGCCACGGCAACCAATAATACGGTCAACATTTCGCTTGTTGAGCTAAAAGTAGATATCAGTTCTTCCATAGAACGTACTGAAAAATCATCCTCTTCGTTATCCAGTAATTTATGTTCTTCGCGTAATATTTCACTTACTTGCGTAACCGCTTCTTGTGCATCATCTTCACTAATGGCAGACGCCATGATTTGGTTCAAGTAATCTATAGCTAAAATACGTTTTTGCACTGTGGTATATGGAGCAATAACTACATCATCTTGATCTTGCCCAAAGGTATTTTCGCCTTTCTCTTCCAGCACTCCTATTACCTTGAAAGGTATATTGTCAAACCTAATCATTTGTCCAACAGGATTTTGCCCATCAGGAAAAACATTGTCTACTACGGTTTGGCCTAATAAAACCACCTTAGAGGCAGATTTGACCTCGGCATCTGTAAACATACTGCCACTTTGTAGCCCCACAGCCTTAATTTCCAAATAGTCAGGGTTTACACCGTATATACTACTTGGCCAGTTATTGGCTCCGTTAATTACTTGTCCGCCTCCGTTAACAACAGGGGTAACATAGCTCAATAGGTCCGCTTTTTCCTTTATTGTTTCATAATTATCTAAAGTTAAAGTCTGTACATCGCCACCACTACCTCTAGCCGGTCCACGGTCATCTGTACCTGGGCTTATGGTAACCATGTTAGATCCCATGCTTGATATGGTAGATCGTATACTCTCTTTGGATCCTTCACCAATGGCTAGCATTGCTATAACCGATGCTACACCAATTATAATACCCAACATGGTCAGTAAAGTCCTCATCTTATTAAGAACAATAGCTTTATAAGCAATTTTTAATAAATTAAGTATTCTCATAATTAATGATTTTCTTGTGGCAACTTCGCCAATTCGTTTGCTGCAGATTGTATATTGTTATTATTGTAATCTTGAATAATGTTACCATCTTTCAAAACAATAGTTCTACTGCTAAATGTTGCAATATCAGGTTCATGTGTTACAAAAGTGATCGTAATTCCCTTTCTATTTAGATCTTGAAACAACGACATTATTTCATATGATGTTCTGGTATCCAAATTACCTGTAGCTTCATCTGCCAATATCATAACAGGGTTATTTACCAATGACCTAGCAATAGCTACACGTTGTTGTTGACCACCAGATAATTGTGATGGTGTGTGATGCAACCTTTCCCCTAGTCCAACCATTTCAAGTGCTTTTACAGCACGTTCTCTACGTTCTTCTGTAGAAACCTTACTGTTATATAGCAAAGGCAACTCAACGTTTTCAATAGCAGATGTCCTTGCTAAAAGATTATACGATTGAAAAATGAATCCTATTTTTTCGTTTCTTATGGTAGCAAGTTCATTTCTGCTCAAGTCTTTCATGGCAACACCATCAATTTCATAATTTCCCGAAGTAGGTTGATCCAAACAACCTAAAATATTAAGCATGGTACTTTTTCCAGAACCACTAGATCCCATAATAGTTACAAATTCACCTTCTTTTATGGTAAACGAAATTCCACGTAAGGCATGAACCGTTTCGGTACCCATGGTAAACTCACGTTTTAAATTTTCTATTTTTATGATTTCTTTACTCATAGCGCTTATCTTTTTCCAGGTCGTTGTGGCATAAACGGACTTTCTTCTCCTCCTGCCGAAGCACCTGTTTGTGTTGTTTCAGATTTTAAGCTGTATACTAATTTATCACCTTCGTTAATTCCGTCAAGAATTTGAACGTTAACACCATCGCTTGCACCAAGAGTTACCGCTTTAGGAGATATAGCTCCATTACTTTCCAACACCCATACTTTTGTTCCTTTATCACCATCCTGTCTTGATCCGCCCTCAGAACGATTAACAATTATATTCTCTTGTTGATTGTAAGCCATCATTTCCGGCGGTGTAGGTTTAAAATTAATAGCCTTTGCCTCTACCGATAAAACATCTTTTAGTTCTAACGTATAGATTGATATGGTTGCCGTTAAACCCGGTTTTAATTTTAAATCTGGATTATCGGCTTTAATGACAACCGTATAGGTTACTACATTAGATGTTACGGTAGGATCTAACCTTACTTGTGTAACTTCGCCCTCAAATTCTTCTCCTTGATAGGCGTCTACGGTAAAGCTAACACGTTGCCCTACGGTAACCTCTCCTATATCCGCTTCATCAACATCTGCCTCAACTTGCATTTCTTTTAAATCTTGTGCAATGGTGAACAATGTAGGTGTGCTATAACTAGCCGCAACGGTTTGCCCTTCTTCGATATCTCTAGATAATACCACACCATCTATTGGAGAATATATATTGGCATAACCTAAATTTGTCTTCGCTTGTTGCAAATCTGATAAACGCTGTGTTACTGTACCTTTAGCTGTTTCATAGGTATAAACAGCATCATCAAAGTCAGACTTGCTTATTACTTGATTATCATATAAACTTTTCTGTCTCTCGTAGATGGTCTGTAAATAATTACGTTGGCTTATAGCATTATCATAAGCTGCTTGCGCTTGTGTAGTAGCTGCTTTTAGGTTAGTTTTATCAAGTTCAGCAATCAGCTGCCCTTCGGTAACTACGCTATTATAATCTACGTACACTTTTTCCACTACGCCAGATACTTGTGTACCTACGTCTACTTGATTAGTTGGCTCAATGGTTCCTGTAGCCGTTACCATAGTAGTTACTTTCCCTTTTCTGGCAGCTATGGTCTTAACTTCAATAGTTGCCGTGTCATTACCTTTAAAAAAAGTATAAGCAACAAAAACTAAGATGGCCAATACGACACTGCCTATTATGATTTTATTTTTATTTTTCATTTTGACTAAAGTTTAATTTCGTTTCCTTGATAAAATTGTAATAATTGATGGTATAAAATATTTAAGTATTTAGATTGTATGTAATTCTGTTGCGCATTGGTAAATGTATTTTGACTTACAACTAAATCGGTAGTACTTAAATCTCCAAGCTCATACCTCTTTTGCGCAAGGTTATAAGATTGTTCTGCAGCACTCTGTGATGCTTCTGCGGCAACTAATTGCTCTTGAGAAGAAAGTGCAAACTGGTAGGCTGTTTCAACCTTTTTAATAACTTCTTTTTCAACTACTTGCTTTTGTATTTCTGCTTTTTCTATATTAAATGCAGCAATTTGTACGGCAGATTTAGTCTTGTTTCTATTAAAAATTGGAACGCTTAAGCTTAAACCAAGTCTCTGATTAAAATTGACATCTAGTTGATCATAGAAAGTATTGTCACTAATACTTGTATACCCAGAACCAAGACTACCAGTTAATGACAATGTTGGTAAATAACCTCCTTTAGCTATTTCTAGCTCTTTTTCGTTGATTAAGATATTAGTATTACTAGCCTCTACTTCTGGTAAATAGGATAAGGCATTTGTATAGATTGCTTCTTTGTTTAATTCTAGGTATAGTAAATCTTGATTTTCATCAACCGTTTCTATTTGTAAATCATCTAATGGTGATAATTCCAACAATTGCTTTAGGTCTATAATATTAAGCTCGTAATCATTTTTAGCAGCAATAACGTTATACTTATTGGTAGCTGCTTGACTTTGTGCCTCTGTATAGTCGCTTAATGCAATTGTACCGGCATCTAACCTTGATTTTGCTCTTAACACTTCTTTTTCTGATGCAGTTAAATTGTTTTCTGCAATTGTGATGCCCTCTTTGCTATATAATGCCTGTAGATATGACTCTAAGATGCTAATAACAATATTGTTTTTGGTCTCCTGCGCCAGTAAACTATTTTGCTCTATTAAAAGTTTATTTTGCTTTACTTGATTGCTCAATTGATTACCTTGGTATAGCGTCATAGAACTGTTAACTCCTAAATTTGTACTATGTATCTGATCAGAAACATAATCACTTGTAATAGGGTCAATAGTGGTACCGCTAGAAAAATTTTGAGATGCGCTACCGAATAGATTAGGTAGTTTGGCAGATTTAGCCGTTTTATAATCTACCTCAGAAATATTGGCATTTATTTCGGCATCTTTAACGGTGATATTGTTTTCAATAGCATATGAAATACAATCTTCTAAGGACCATATTTTTGATGCCACTTCAGTTTCTGTTTCTTGCGAAAAACCAAAATGAGCACATAAAATGCCTGTTATGATTATAATTTGTTTCATTTTAAGCGTGTTTTTAATTAACACTCCAAAAGTGAAACTTTATACTACCTTAATAAAAAGGAATAGAAGAATAGGTAGTTTGTATATGTAGAAAGTCGAATTTTATCGACGAGAATTTTAGGCAATTGCTATTTAAAACAGCAATTGCCTATATCCATTTAATTTAATTGTGCTTGTTGTTTTACAGTATTTAACTGCTGCTGAAGGTCTTTTAGTCTCGCTACTTCTTCTTGTCCAGGTATTTTATCTACACCACCAACAATGTATGATAAATAGGCTATTTGAGGAACTAGCATTTGCTGTGGATAAGCACCTTCGTCATTTTTAATCGTTTTTAAAACAGATTCCAACGATTCCTTTTTAGTGCCTTTGCTTTTCTTTATTTGTGCTTCTAAATCACTTTGAAATTTTCTTGCATCGGTCAATAAATCAAGTACTTTATTTTCAAAAGCTAAATGCTCTGTTATAATAGTTTCATCAATTCCTTCCTCAGCTAATCTCGGGTCAACTAAAATTTCAAATGGCTGCTCATAGGTTTCTTTGTCTACAGTTAATTTTACTGTATACCTTCCTGGTAGCACTATAGGTCCGTTTTTGTAGCTTCTAGATTTATTGTCGCTCCAAGCACCTTTTTGGCGCATATCCCATTGAAATCTATTCAAACCTTTCTTAGTTTCCAATTTTGTATCAAAGTAGCTGAAAGACATGCTTAAACTCATATTATCTACTTCTTCTTTGCTGGATTTCATCTTGGTTGAATCACTGATAATAGTTGCTATTGTCTGTTTATTAGCATCCAAAATCTCTAATTGCACATTGTTTTTACCATCTTTAGGTAGGTAATAATCAATTAAAACTCCCGTTGTTGGATAATTAGGGAAACCTTTATCACGTCGTGGAGTTCTGTAACGTATTGTGTTATCTGGCTGAAATAAAACAGGTGTATCTTTCAATGATACCATTGACGGGTTTCTTAATGATGTAATATTATCCAATACCCAGAATCCACGACCCATAGTACTTAATACCAAATCTCCTCTATTAATGATAATATCAGTAATTGGTGTAACGGGTAAGTTTTGTTGAAATGACTCCCATTTTTGACCATCATTAAATGAAACGAACATACCATATTCTGTACCGGCATATAACAAACCTGCAGTTTTTGGGTCTTCACGCAAAACTTTACTCGTATAATCTGATGGAACTCCGTTTGTCAATAATTCCCAAGTTTTACCATAATCTTCGGTTTTATAAAAATATGGAGCAGGGTCACCTAATAAATGTCTATCAACTGATATATAAGCTTTCGCAGGATTAAATTGAGAAGGTTCAATTGATTCAACTCTACCTCCTTTTGGCATTTTCTTAGGTGTTACGTTCGTCCAAGTTTGTCCACCATCTTGTGTTAAAGAAACTACGCCGTCATTTGAGCCTGTCCATATAAGGTCTTTTTTAATTTTAGATTCTCGGATAGAGTAAATTGTGCTGTAATATTCTTCACCTGTAATATCTCTAGTTATTGGACTACCGGAATTCACTTGTTTATCAGCTTCAAAAGCCGTTAAATCTGGCGAAATTGTTTCCCAAATGACTCCGTCGTTTCTAGTTTTATGTACAAATTGAGAGCCCATATACACAACATCTGGGTCATGCGGAGAAACATGAACGGGAGCTACACGCTGAAAACGATATTTTAAATCTTTAGGATTGTGCCCGTATATATTAGAAGCTCCTATAGAATATTCCCTACCTACTCCGGTAATTTTATTGTAAACGCTAAAACGACCTTTACAATTATTATAAACGATATTATGGTTGCCTGGTTTAGGTATTGATGGACCGGTTTCACAACCACCAACTTCAATCATAACTTGTGTACCCTGTGCAGAAGTACCGCTAGGGGCTGAACTTGGTATGGCAATCGTAGTATTATCTTGTTGTGCTCCATATATCCAATATGGGTATTGATCATCTACAGCTACTTGATATATTTCTGCCGTAGGTTGGTTAAATTGCGAAGACCATGTTTTACCTCCGTTATGAGAAACATTTGCACCGCCATCATTACACTGTATCAATAAATCTGGATTATTAGGATTCAACCAGATATCATGATTATCACCATGGGGAACCGTCATTCTTTTCCAACTTTTACCACCATCCATAGATTTCAATAATGGGTTGGCATTACTATAAACTATGTCAGGGTTTGTTGGGTCTAATTCAATATTAATATAATAAAAAGGTCTGTTTACAAGACCAATATTATTAGAGGTTTGAACAAATGATTTTCCTTGGTCTACAGATTTATAAACACCACCTTCTTTACCAGGAGCTTCAATTAGCGCATATAAAATACTAGAATCAACTGCAGAGACCGCTAAATCTATTTTACCGATTAAACCTTGAGGTAAGCCCGTTTCCAGTTTTATCCAATCTTTACCTCCGTTTACTGATTTGTAAATTCCGCCTTCGCTATTTTCGCCACCAGAGATAATTGTCCAAGGTGTACGTTGTGCTTTCCATGCAGCAGCATATACTATATTTGGATTACCGGGTAGTAATTCTAAATCTGCGAATCCAGTTGTGTTAGAAATATGCAACATTTTTTCCCATGTAGTACCGCCATCCGTAGTCTTATAGATTCCACGTTCTTCATTTGCTTTAAAAGCATCACCAATGGCAGCAACCCAAACTATATTACTGTTAGTAGGATCAATTTCCACAGCACCAATCTGTCCTGCATTCTTTAACCCTATATGGTTCCATGTTTTACCTGCGTCTATAGACTTGTACATGCCTTTTCCACTAATAATGTTACTACGCAATCCATCAGAACCCGTACCTACGTACACAATGTTGGGGTCATTTAGTGCAACTTCAATGGCACCTATAGATGGAGTATCAAAAAATCCGTCAGAAATATTATTCCATGTAGTTCCATAATCGTCCGTTTTCCAGACACCGGCGCCAGAGGCACCTAAATAAAATGTACCGGGCAAAACAGGAGTGCCGGTAACAGTAGTTACACGACCGCCTCTTTGTGGACCAACGGTACGGTATTGTAAAGCTGAAAAATCTTGAGAAAATAGTGTTGTGGAGACTAATGCAAATACTGCAATTGCTAGCTGTTGAAAGTAAGGTTTCATTTAAGTGTAGATAATAGGTTGGTTAAAACCTAAAGTTACTTAAACCTTTACGCAAAACATACCATGAAAGTAATTTTTACGATTTTCTTAATTTAACAATTACTTATTAGGATTTGACCTGATCTAGTGCTAAAATTTTAGATAAAATAGGGTTATGAAAAAACTTGGTCTACTTATCAGCTTCTTTGAGCTTGTCATTTTCCCAAATACCACTTATGACAGAACCTTCTTTTTTATGGAAAATACCTTTTCCATTGCGCATATCGTCCTTCCACTGCCCTTTATACTTTTCACCGTTAGGCCAAAAATAGGTACCTTCTCCATTACGCATGTCATTCTTATAGCTGCCAATATAATACTGACCATCTGCCCAATAAAAAGTGCCGTTACCTTCGCGTAGATTGTTTTTCCATTCGCCTTCGTATCTACTACCCGTTTCCAATACAGCAATACCGATACCATTGGCTTTATTATTTTTTACCTGACCAACATAATGTAGTGCAGTGCCTTTTTTACTAGTAAAACTAAGGTATTCACCAAAGGATTTATTGTTCAACTGCTTGCGCATATTACTTATTTGAACACGCGCTTTTTCTAATGCAAAATTTAAAGAATCTATACTTCTGATTTCGCTTTTCGAAACTGGTACAATAGCCGTTGAATCTAAGGCAATTTTGTCTGTTCCCTTTTCTGTAGTATTAACCGTATTATTTTGCATTAACTTCTGTGCAAGAGCAATACGTAAAGGAATGACGGTATTTAGCTCTTCATGATTCTGTAGGGTAGTATTGTAATATTCAATTGCCTTATTATAATCACCTTCCATTAACACAGAGTCAATTGCTATCAACTCTTTATTACCCGTAACCAATACATCTAGCTCCTCTTTTACTTTACTGCTCTCCCCTATTTTATTTTGTAGCGTGTTAGACTTTACACCAAAATATAGTGCCAGTACAGAAATAATAGCAAGTAAACCGTATAATGTAATATCCTTCTTTTTCATACTTATCTATTAGCTAAACATCTAGTCCGTTAAATGAATTTCTGGAAGTTTGTTTTTCACCTTTCTAAAATCTGGTGAATAATATACGTGAAAACGCATTGCCCAACTTTGTTTAAAAAAACCTCCGTTAGTTAAATCTTGTCCTTGAGAATACATGGCACCGGCAGCAACCGTTATCCTAGGCGTTAAAATATAGCCAAGGGTCGTGGTTAAACGTAAATCTTCCATGGGGCTAGCAACTACCGCTTTTCCGCTTTGCATTATCAATTCTGCTTCTGGAGCAACATAAAAGGTCTTAGGTTTAAGCTTATGGTTGTTCAATGGTATTTTCATTCTGAACATATATCTCCATCTGTTTCTGAAAATGTATTCACTATTCTCTACAAAACTTTGCGTCCATCTATGTTCTATACGTATACGGTGATAAATCATCATACTAGCAAGAGATTGTGCAAACTGATATTGATGCCAAATACGCCACTCAGGAACTAGATTACGGTCTGTAGAAGCTTCATCTGTATTAAAATTAAGTCGTAAAACTCCGCCTAATCTCACATTAAAATATTTAGAATGAATATACCCTATAGCATGTCTGTTATAAACCTGTGCAACCTGACCAAAAAATGGAGTAGCTTCTGTTTCCTCTAATCTAAGATGTGTTTGGGCGTCCCAAAATAAGCGTTTACTTATTCTAATATTACCGTATGTATTGATCCAGGTTTTGGTACCTAAATCCTTATACTTTGAATATTCTGGCAATTCAACAACTTCTTTTTCTTGCGCCGTTATTTGAAAAGCAAGAAAAATTAAGAATACCAGGTTGACGAAATATGTACGAAACGTTTTCATAGGCTATTGCTTTGTAGTGTTTTGTACATTCAACAATTCTAATATGGCAATGGGGTCTTTTTCTTTTTTCAGTTTCCGTTCCAGTTTTTTGGTGTCTTTATCTTTCAGTTCTAAAACTTTTGCATGAGTGGCATTAATAGTGTCATTTAAAGCACCTACAGTATCACAAGATAAATGCTGCGCTATTTCATCTAAAAAGTAAGGCTCTAAAATTTTGGAGTAAGCTGCTGTAATTTTCTTTTTTATATCCTCATCCATTAGAGTTGCCATAAACGGATTCCAAATTCGGTCAGTATAACTTTCTTCTATAGTAATTTTATATTGTGGCATTTGGGAAACAGTAATAGATAATGCATTTAAGTTCTCTATACACCTCACTGTGTTTCTAGCTTCCGTTAATCTGTTTTTGGCAGATTTTACCTTTGAGTAATCGTTCAAGGTAGTACTGGCAGAAGACTTAATTTGTTGTAACGATTTGGCATATTTTAACGGAATACTATCGTTTATAGCTTCAATAAAAGTCACCAGTGAATCGTTCTGTACTATGATTTCCTCCTCTAGGCTTGCCAATTCATTTTGTCTTTTTTCTTGTGCTAGGGTCTCTTTTACCTCGTTGGCAATTGCTAGAATGCCGTCATAACCCATTTTAGCAACGGCTTCAATATTTTCTATGTTAGAGTTTGTAGAATTGGTCAGTACTGAAGATGGAATTGAGTATGATTTAGATGATTCAACACTATCAATCTGCATTTTAATATCCACTTTAGATTCTGGCATTCCTGCTGGAAAAACATGGTTTATTAGCTGCTGGCGCGATGTGTATTCTAAAATACCCAAAGAATCATAACTTACAATTTCTTGAATGGGCTTAAGAAAATTTTCTTTTAAATGAAGTACTGTATTGTATTGATATGCAGTATTTACATCAGACAACTTTAGTATGTTCAACTGTGAGTTATGTAATATAGATTCACTTAATGCATTTGCTTTTTTGTAATAAGCTACAATGCTATCTACCTTTGATCCATCTAAAGAATCTAAAGGGTAGTATGGTACCTTAACTTTAAATTCAGGTAGAAATTCAGATTTTCCAAGGTCAGATAAAATGTCGTCAACTTCTTGATAACGTGCTGCATTCTGTTTTAGAAGCTCTGGTAAACTATTATGATGTAGAATGTCAACATCTACTTGAGAAAGTTGAATTTCCAAAGCTTTAATATAACCAGCGTCAAGATTGATTACCTTGGTTTTGCCGTTATATGCTTTGTAAGCTTTTATAGTTTTATGGTCATTGTCATCATCAACTCTAATAGATTGTAGAATTCCATCTTTAAAATACCAGCTTTCAGATTGGTCCATTCCGTTAGTTGGAAATAGCGACCACTCATCATGCGCTAAGCCATCTCTTAAAAATCTACCAACAAGTGTATAGTTTTCATTATTTATACTGAAGTTCTGTTGTGGAACACCGTTATCAAAAGAAACAATACTTTTAAATAACGTACTAGATATTTCAGAGTCATCAATCTTTTCTTCTAAAATGGTCCATTTACCATTAGGTTTGCCCATTTGAATTTTTCCGCTAGCGGATTTTTGAATTCCACTAACAAGAACACGGTATTGGTAATCTATAACTTCGGACTGACTTTTAGAATTAAATTCCCCAAATTGAAATTTCCATGGACCGTTTGCAGTGCCATCAACAAAAGCACCTTTAAATTGAAACGAGTAATCTTGTTTCTGTAAAAGCTCTTGAAGATTGGAACGCAGAACCGTAAAATCTCCATGAAGAACAGTATCGTTATCAACAAGCTTATAAGAATATGTAGCCTTACCGTTATACTTTCCTATTTGCAGAGGTCCGTTGTAGGTTTGTGTTTCTTGAGCATTCATTGGAATAGAAATTCCGATGATGATAAATGCAAGAAATTGTAGTAATACTTTGATAGTTAGCCTAATCATGCCGCAAAAAAACGAAAATAGATTCAGACTACAGTATTTAAATGTTAAGATTTTTAACTTTATTGATTAAACACATTGTCCTTTATCAATAGCCAATTAAACTTTTAAAAATATGAGAAAAACATATTTACCAATCAATTGGGAAGTAATCCTTTAAAAATTTACCGCACCAATGCTTTCCAGTATTAATGCCGTCAAATAATGGATCCATAACTCTTGCTGCGCCATCAACGATATCTAAGGGAGGCTGAAAATCGTGTACCTCTTGTTTCTTTTTAGCTAATTCAGCAGGGTCTTCATCTGTAACCCAACCTGTATCAACTGCATTCATAAAGATTCCGTCTTTAGCCAATTCTCCTGCAGCGGTATGGGTTAACATATTTAATGCAGCCTTAGCCATATTTGTATGTGGATGACGAGATTCTTTAAAGAAACGATGAAATTTACCCTCCATTGCAGTAACATTAATAATGTGTTTCTGACCTGTATTTTCTTTTTTCATCAACTCTGCCAAACGATTACAAAGTACAAACGGAGCAACAGAATTTACCAATTGAACTTCAATCATTTCAGTGGTTTCTATTTCACCTAATTTTAAACGCCAGCTATTGGTCTTACGTAAATCCACCTGTTGTAAATCGGCATCTAATTCCCCCGTTGGGAAAACTTCTTGCGCCACCAATGCATTATCAAAGCTATATGGAATTTGAGAAAGTTTTGCAGAAGCTCTAATGCCAATACCCGGTTCAGGGCCGTGCCATGTTACCGGCATATTTTGGTTGGGCGATGCTTGCTTGCTAAATCCTTTCAATTCCTGTAGACAACTCTCATGATCACTTAGTACCATTTGCGCAAACTTAGGTAGTGAAGAAATTTCTTTTTCTTCATTTTCCATTAAGTGATGGTAAAACCCTGCAGGTCTACGAACCGTTTGTGCGGCATTGTTTATTAAGATGTCTAATTTATCATATTGTTGTTCTATGAAATTGCAGAATATTTCAACGCTGGGTATATGTCTTAAATCTAAACCATGAATTTTAAGACGGTGCCCCCACTCCATAAAATCTTCCTCCTTAGAAAAACGAAGAGCAGAATCTACAGGGAAACGTGTTGTAGCAATAACGGTAGCTCCGCCACGAAGCAACATTAGAGTTATGTGGTAACCAATTTTTAAACGAGAACCGGTTATAACGGCAACTTGTCCTTTAACATTGGCGTTTTGAAATCTTTTTGCATAATTGAAATCACCACAATCACTACACATGGTGTCATAAAAATGGTGAAGCTTGGTGAATTCAGCTTTACAAACGTAACAATTGCGTGGAGTTGTAAGTTCAGGAAGGTCTTTGCTTGCTAATTCAGCTGCCGGTAATAATTTAGGGGCAACAAATACATGTGCTTCACGGGCACTACGAATTCCTGTTTCTTTACGAGCATGTTTATCACGAACCGCTTGCTTTCTTTTTTCGTTACGTTTGGCATCTTTAACCCTTCTGGCAAACTCTTGCTTGCTAGGTCTAGATAACTGACCGGCAGCTTTAATCAAGGCAATTCTTCTATCTTCAGGTATTTCAAAAATCTGGTTGGTATCCGTAACCAAACGATTTAAAATTTCAATACAACTTTCAATCTCGTTTAAATCGATATCAGTTTCGTTCTCGTGTTGTTTATCCTTCATCATATTACCTTAAAGAGGGCAAAAATACTAACTATGGTTAAAGTACGGTAATGCGTACTTTTTTCTTTTTTAAACGGGAATTGTTCAACTCAGTTACAAGTTGGTCAGATTTACTTTTAGGTACGGCTACAAAAGCACAATCTTGCTTAAGTTCAATAGCCCCTAATTCGTCTCTGTTTAGATCACCTTGCTTAAAGAAAAGTCCCGCAATATCACCTTTAGATATTTTGTCTTTTCTTCCACCAGAAATAAACAAGGTTTCCCAGAGAGGGTCTCCTAGCCTCTTCGTTTTTCCAATATTTAATCCCTCGGATTTTTTTATAAACTCTGGTAAAGATTCCTTATCCCATTGTAAAATATAGGCTGTGCCAGTTTCATTTACACGGGCAGTTCTACCATTACGATGGGTAAACTCTTCAATACGATGTGGCAATTCGTAATGAATAATGAATTTTAATTCAGGGATGTCTATTCCCCTAGCGGCCAAATCTGTAGCAATTAAAATGCGACTGCTACCGTTTCTGAATTTAATTAAAGCACGTTCGCGTTCCTTCTGTTCCATGCCGCCAGAAAAACACTCATGCTGTATATGTTTATTACTTAAATAATCACTAACACCTTCAATACTATCCTTGAAGTTGCAGAAGATAATGCCTGGCTCTTCCCCTATATATTTCAAAAGTTGTACAAGCGTTTTTAGCTTGTCTTTGTCTTCTGAAATTACGGTGCTGATAGTAAGTTGTGATGGCGTATCCTTTTTATGGAAATTTACGCGCTTTG
>NZ_JBDVOT010000146.1:0-8970 GCF_039968975.1 Maribacter sp.
TTGATAATAGTGAGCAGTTAATTCAGGTAGCCTTGAGCGATTCACTTTTTAATGAATTAATACGTCAGATAGAAAAGGACTTTGTTCTTGCTAATATTCCTTTACAGTTACCTGAAAGTTTAGATGGTAATACGATTATAACTCTCATTCGTGAAAAGGTGTATTACTTAATGATGGAGCATTTTGCGGAATATTTGAACTTAATGTACATTATAGATGTACCTGAGCATGAATTTCAGCATATAGAAATAACGGATACCGTTGACGTTGCCGATCAAGTTACATTGTTGATTCTAAAAAGAGCGTATAAAAAGGTATGGTACAGAAATCGGTACCAATAGCATTAGATACTACACTTTTACATAAATACCTTTTTTGTCCATGATGTAACCAACTAACCAGCAGGTAAACATTATCCACAGAGCAAATAATAGTGAGCCAAAGTAATTGCCGGCCGTAGCAATAAAAATATTATCAGCTATCCAATTATAGGCATTCGTACCTTTCATTGATATCTCTGCCAAACTAATAATAAATAGTTCGGATAATAGATAAATGAATAATGTATTTCTACCAAATACTTCAAAGAAATACGTCCATTTACCAGGTTTTGACATATCTAATAGATAGATTAAAATAGCTATGATGAATATATCAATACCGCTGGTAAGTAATACAAAAGAACTGGACCAAAGCTTTTTGTTGAAAGGGAATATTAAATCCCACGCAAATCCCGCAATTATAAGTATGCCTGCGGCCATTAAGAGTTTAGAAATGGTTTCAAAATTTTGACCATTCTTTTGAATGAATTTCCCTGTAAAATATCCGGCGATAACATTTACTATGGCAGGTAAGGTGCTTAATAAACCTTCAGGGTCAAAAGCTACTCCTCCATTGCCGTGATACATATGATTTGCTCCAATTAGAAATTTGTCAAGTTTTAAAACGGCATTGCCCATTAAAGAGAAGTCTCCAAATACAACCAATATAATATGGTAACCTATTAATGCTAGAGCACTAAAAATTAAAACCGATTTTGTTTTAAAATAATAGAGTAGAATAGAAGCGAAAAAATAGCATAGGGCAATACGTTGTAATACTCCAAATATTCTGGTCTCTGCAATAGGTTTTAAACCACCATTTTCAAAAAAAGGAAACCAATACATAAGAAAACCTAGTAAGAATATAATTGAAAAACGTTTTAGCACCTTTTTGAAAAATGCTCCGCTTCCCAAATCTGCGTACTTCTTCATGCTAAAGCTCATGGCGTTACCAACGACGAATAGAAATGTAGGGAAGACTAGATCAGTAAGTGTAAAACCGTTCCAAACGGCATGTTTTAAGATTCCGAGACTAGTATCTCCGTTTCCGGGAGAATTTACAATAATCATAAGGGCAACATCCATCCCTCTAAAAACATCCAATGAAAGATATCGGTTCTTTAAATTATTCATGTTGGTTGGTTTGGTCCTACGAAAGATAATGATTTATTAAAAATAAACACGTACAAAAGGCATTAGTGCATTTCCGTAAATACTTTTGTTGTCATCATATAGTAAATCGTAGCGTAGTCCTAATGTTACATTGCTGTTACTATACCCTGCGCCAATGAAAAAAGCCGGTACCCAATAATTGTCCTCTATGTCTATGGTCTGGGTAGCTATAGTTCTATTTATACGTAATTGTTCAAATTCTGCAGAAAGCTGTATTTGTGGAATTGGGTTGTAGAGTGAAAGAACACTACCGCCGTAAGCCAGTAATTTATCTTCATCAAACTTGGCATAGTTGAAGCTTAAACTTGCTCCAGATGCAAATTGCTCGTTAAACTGATAAATAGCACTTGGTGCAATTGAACCATTAAATCCATTATTTGTGAAACCCAAGCCAATACTACCGCCAAATCTTACGTTATTCCAGAAATCAGCATTGGTTTTTGAAGATTGAGCTAGAGAGAAAGTGATATTTAGTGTTGCAAGCCCTATGAAAATTAAATTTTTTAAGCTCATGTGATGATTTTGTTTTAAAGTTTCGTTTTTTTCAATAATACATGGTATTCTATCGTTAGATATTGTAAATGTTGTATTTTTGTTAGAAATTTATTCTAAAGATACAGAAAGTAATTCATGGATAAATATTCCTTTTTAAATACCGTTCATACCTCTTTTTTTTCAGAGTTATACGATAAGTACTTAGTAAATCCAGATAGTGTAGAGCCAAGTTGGAGAGCCTTTTTTCAAGGATTCGATTTTGGAATGGAAAGCTCTTTAGATGAGCTGGAAATCGATGAAAATCGAACTACAGTCGTTGTAAATGGCCATTCGAGTGAAATGCCAGAATCTCTTCAAAAAGAGTTTCAGGTAATTCGTTTGATAGATGGTTATAGAAGCAGAGGTCATCTGTTTACTAAAACAAATCCCGTACGTGAGCGAAGACATTACGAGCCAACTTTAGAAATTGAAAACTTCGGATTAGCTTCTTCTGATCTGGATACTATTTTTAATGCAGGTGACGTAATTGGTATAGGTCCAAATTCTTTAAAAGAGATTGTTAGACATTTACAAAGTATCTATTGTGATGCTATTGGTGTAGAGTATATGTATATACGTAAGCCAGAGCGTGTTAAATGGATTCAAGATTGGATAAATGTAAATGACAATCATCCTAATTTTGAATCAGACCGTAAAAAACATATTCTTAAGAAGTTAAATCATGCTATTTCTTTCGAATCTTTTTTGCATACTAAATATGTTGGGCAAAAAAGATTTTCTCTGGAAGGGAACGAATCACTGATTCCTGCCTTAGATGTAATTGTGGAGCGCGCCGCTGAAATGGGTGTTAAACAGTTTGTTATGGGTATGGCACACCGTGGTCGATTAAACGTACTTACCAATATTTTCGGTAAATCTGCCAAAGATATCTTTAGTGAGTTTGATGGTAAAGATTACGAGCAAGAGATTTTTGACGGTGATGTTAAATACCACTTAGGTTGGACTTCGGACAGAAAATCTGATAACGGAAATAAAATTAAGATGAGCATTGCTCCAAACCCATCTCACTTAGAGACGGTCGGTGCAGTAGTTGAAGGTATTGCCAGGGCAAAACAAGATGCAGACTATCAAGATGATATTTCTAAGGTGCTTCCTATTGTAGTACATGGTGATGCGGCAATAGCGGGTCAAGGTTTGGTTTATGAAGTTGTTCAAATGGCTGGTCTTGATGGTTATAAGACTGGTGGTACTATACATATAGTAGTAAATAACCAAATTGGTTTTACTACCAACTATCTAGATGCTAGAACATCTACCTATTGTACTGATGTTGCTAAGGTAACATTGAGTCCGGTATTACATGTTAACGCTGATGATGCCGAAGCGGTAGTACATGCTTCTTTATTCGCTTTAGAATACAGAATGCGTTTTAAAGGTGATGTCTTTATAGATTTGTTAGGTTATAGAAAATACGGGCATAATGAAGGTGATGAGCCTAGATTTACACAGCCTAAATTATACAAAGCAATATCCAAGCATAAAAATCCAAGAGATATTTATGCTGAGAAGCTTATGCAAGAAGGTGTTATTGATGGCACTTATGTAAAGCAATTAGAAAAGCAGTATAAAGATTCTCTAGAAGAAAAATTAGAAGATTCACGTAAAGAAGATAAAACCGTAATTACACCGTTCATGGCAGATGAATGGAAAGGTTTTGAAAATGTGCGTGAGTGGGAAATGATGGATGCGGTGAATACAAAATTCACTAAAACCAAATTAA
This sequence comes from Maribacter sp., assembly GCF_039968975.1. Lineage (GTDB taxonomy): Bacteria > Bacteroidota > Bacteroidia > Flavobacteriales > Flavobacteriaceae > Maribacter. Next base: position 3,769 of record NZ_JBDVOT010000146.1, read on the forward strand.
ATAAAATTGCCAAAGTAATTACAGCATTACCAGAAGGTAAGAAGTTTTTACGTAAGGTGGAGAAATTGGTTAAGGACAGGTACAAAATGTACTTTGAAGCTGATAACTTAGACTGGGCAATGGGTGAGCTTTTAGCTTATGGTTCATTATTGGAAGAAGGTTATGCAGTTCGTATGTCTGGGCAAGATGTTGAACGTGGTACTTTTTCTCACCGACATGCGGTAATGAAAGTAGAAGAAAGTGAAGAAGAGGTAATTTTATTAAATCACCTTTCTGAAAAGCAAGCTAGATTTCAAATATATAATTCATTGTTGTCAGAATATGGTGTGGTAGGTTTTGACTATGGTTATGCCATGGCAAGCCCTAATACATTAACTATTTGGGAAGCACAATTTGGAGATTTCAGTAATGGAGCCCAAATTATGATTGACCAGTATATTTCTGCAGCAGAAGATAAGTGGAAGCTTCAAAATGGTTTGGTAATGTTATTGCCGCATGGTTATGAAGGTCAAGGTGCAGAGCACTCTTCGGCAAGAATGGAGCGTTACCTACAATTATGTGCCAAGGATAATATGTATATAGCAGATGTGACTACACCAGCACAGATGTTCCATATTCTTCGTAGACAAATGAAGTCTAATTTTAGAAAGCCTTTGATCATATTTACTCCTAAGAGTTTATTGAGACACCCTAAGGCGGTATCTAAAATTGCAGACTTGACCAATGGAGGATTCCAGGAGGTAATAGATGATGAAGCTGCAGATGCTAAAAAGGTAAAAAGTTTGGTATTCTGTACTGGTAAATTCTATTATGATTTGCTAGCAGCTAAAGAAGAGGGCAAAAGAGATGATGTAGCTCTGGTAAGGGTAGAGCAATTGTTCCCAATACCTGAAAAACAAATGACAGCGGCTATTGCAAAATATAAAAATGCAGATGACGTTGTATGGGCTCAAGAAGAACCTAGAAATATGGGGGCATGGAGCCACTTGTTAACGCATTTTGACGAAGCTAGAAATTTTAGAGTAGCATCTAGACGTTTTTATGCAGCGCCAGCGGCAGGTAGTTCTGTACGTTCAAAAGCACGTCACCAACAAGTTATAGATTACGTCTTTGACAAGACAAAGGACAATATGTCCAAACCTAAAAAATAATATAACATATCAAATTATAGAAAGAATGATTCTAGAAATGAAAGTCCCTTCGCCGGGAGAGTCTATCACAGAGGTAGAAATAGCGGAATGGTTAGTTGAAGATGGGGATTATGTAGAAAAAGATCAAGCAATTGCAGAAGTAGATTCAGATAAAGCTACTTTAGAATTGCCTGCAGAAGTAAGTGGTACAATTACATTGAAAGCAGAAGAAGGTGATGCTGTTGCCGTTGGTGCTGTCGTTTGTTTAATTGATACAAGTGCTGCAAAACCAGAAGGTGATGCAGATGAATCAAGTACTCCTAAAGAGGAGAAAAAAGAAGCACCTAAAACTGAAAAAGCTCCTCAGCCTGCAAAGGCAAAAGAGACGTATGCATCTGGTGTACCTTCACCTGCTGCTAAGAAAATACTAGATGAAAAAGGAGTAGATAGTAAATCTGTTTCTGGTTCTGGCCGTGATGGTAGAATTACCAAAGAAGATGCTGTTAGTGCAGTACCTTCTATGGGGTCGCCAACAGGTGGAAATCGTGGTGAGTCTCGTTCCAAACTATCTATGTTACGTAGAAAAGTTGCTGAAAGATTGGTTTCTGCTAAGAATGAAACAGCAATGTTGACCACTTTTAACGAAGTGGATATGAGTGCTATTTTTGAGCTTAGAAATAAGTATAAAGTAGACTTTAAAAATAAGCATGGTGTAGGACTTGGCTTTATGTCTTTTTTCACTAAAGCTGTAGTTAGGGCTCTAGAAATGTATCCTGCTGTTAATTCTATGATTGACGGTAAGGAAATGGTTTCTTATGATTTCTGTGATATTAGTATTGCGGTTTCTGGACCAAAAGGATTAATGGTGCCTGTTATACGTAACGCTGAGAACTTAACGTTTAGAGGTGTTGAAGCTGAAGTTAAAAGATTGGCAATAAGAGCACGCGAGGGTGAAATTACTGTAGATGAAATGACAGGTGGTACATTTACTATTACTAATGGTGGTGTATTTGGTTCTATGTTGTCTACGCCAATAATTAACCCACCGCAAAGTGCAATTTTAGGTATGCATAATATTGTTGAAAGACCAATAGCTAGGGATGGAGCTATTGCAATTGCACCTATTATGTATGTTGCGGTTTCTTATGACCACAGAATTATTGATGGTAAAGAATCTGTAGGTTTCTTAGTTGCAATCAAAGAAGCTTTGGAAAATCCTGAAGAATTATTGATGGATAATAATGTAAAGAAAGCTTTAGAAATGTAAATATTCTAAAGCTCTTAATATAAAAAAGCGTTGAGGTAAACTCAGCGCTTTTTCTTTTTTAAATAAATGCACTTTTTGTTGTAGTCGATAATTGCTTTCGATTTTTTTAAAATGTCTGCACCAATAATTCCGTCAACCGGTGCTGCATTGTGCGCAGTTAGTGCTTCGTTAACGTGTTTTAAATCGAAAAGAACAATCTCTAGTTTTTTGTACCTCCATGAATTTATATCAATAGTATTCTTTTTAGAGACTAAGGTTTCCATATTGGTGGCGCCTGCACCTGCGGCTTTAATGATAGATTCTTCAGAGATTAATTTAAAGTGATTAATACGGTCCATTCCAATGCAGGTATTAGATGCTCCGGTATCTAAAATAAAGCGTCCTTCTACTTCGTTTATTTCTGCATTAATTTCAAAATGGTCAGTAGCTGTAAGTACTAACGGAATGCGTACATAGTTTTTATCCTTCAAAAATTTTTTGAGGGTAGTCATAATTCATTTTTTTCAAAGATAAGTCTATTTTTGCGGCATGATTATAACAGATACCCATACACATTTATATAGTGAAGCTTTTGATGACGACCGAAAAGAAGCTGTGCAAAAAGCAATTGATTTAGGAGTGAAACGGTTTTTTATTCCTGCTATAGATTCTACTTATACGGAAAGTATGTTGGCGTTAAAGAAAGATTTTCCAGAGTATATGTTCTTAATGACAGGTTTGCACCCAACGCATGTGAAAGAAGATTTTGAAAAAGAACTAATGCATGTTGAAGAAATGTTGGGTAAACATACCTATTATGCCATTGGGGAAATAGGAATTGATCTGTATTGGGAAAAGAAGTATTTGAAAGAACAGCAGTTGGCATTTAGAAAGCAAATTCAGCTAGCTAAAAAGCATAAATTACCTATAGTGATTCATTGTCGAGATGCCTTTGATGAGGTATTTGAGATATTGGAAGAGGAAAATGGCGATGATTTAAGAGGAATTTTTCATTGTTTTACGGGGACATTTGAACAGGCGCAAATAGCTATATCATATAATATGAAGCTAGGTATTGGTGGTGTGGTTACTTTTAAAAATGGTAAAATAGATACTTTTTTAAATAAAATAGATTTAAAACACATTGTGCTTGAAACCGATTCGCCTTACTTGGCACCAACACCTTATAGGGGTAAAAGAAATGAAAGTGCATACATTATTAATGTACTTGAAAAATTAGCGGATATTCACGGTGTTCCAAATGAAGAGATAGCTTTATTGACTACAGAGAACTCTAAAGAGGTTTTTGGAATTTAATAAATAAAATAAGAAAGGGTTTGGGTGCAGATAAAAGAGATATTCTATTAATTTATACAGGTGGTACTATAGGTATGATGAAAGATTATACTTCTGGAGCCTTAAAAGCCTTCGATTTTTCGCAATTGTTAAAAAATATACCAGAGCTGAATCAATTGGATTGTACGATATCTAGTTTTTCTTTTGATCATCCAATAGATTCATCTAATATGAATCCTACACATTGGGTGGCTATTGCGGATATTATTTCAGAAAAATATCAAGATTATGATGGTTTTGTTGTGTTGCATGGTAGTGATACAATGAGTTACACTGCGTCTGCATTGAGCTTTTTGCTAGAAAACCTTTCGAAACCTGTAATATTGACTGGATCTCAATTGCCTATTGGTGATTTAAGAACAGATGCAAAAGAAAATTTAATTACGGCTATACAAATAGCTGCTTTGTATAAAAAGGGTAAGCCAGTTGTGCAAGAAGTTGGACTCTATTTTGAGTATAAATTGTATCGAGGTAATAGAACTACAAAGATAAATGCAGAACAATTTCAAGCTTTCGCTTCCTTAAATTATCCTCATTTAATAGAATCTGGAGTGCATTTGACCGTTTTTGAAGAATATTTATTGCCTCAAAAAAGGAAATTAACGTTAAAATCTCATAGAAATATGGATGATAATGTGGCGATTTTAAAAATTTTTCCGGGAATTAACAAAAATGTTATTGATGCTATTTTGCAAGCTGAAAATTTAAAAGTGCTGGTTTTGGAGACATATGGTTCTGGAAATGCTCCTATGGAAGAATGGTTTTTAGAGAAATTAAATAATGCAATAAATAAAGGTATTCATATAATTAATGTTACACAGTGTTCTGGTGGCGCAGTAATGATGGGGCATTATGAAACTAGTTCTAGGCTGAAAAAAATGCAAGTTATTAATGGTAAGGATATTACAACTGAGGCTGCCATTACAAAGGCAATGTACTTACTTGGCAGTGGTGTCTCTAATGAGTTGTTTAAAACTGTTTTTGAAACTTCTTTGCGCGGAGAGATGCTATAAATTTAACAGTGCTTTAATTTCTTAAACCAATATTTTTTTTGTTATTTGCCCACCCTTAAAAAAGGTATCTTAGAGAGGTGGCCGAGTGGTCGAAGGCGCACGCCTGGAAAGTGTGTATACCCCAAAAGGGTATCGAGGGTTCGAATCCCTTCCTCTCTGCAAGTAAATTTTACTTTTTTTATATTGTTTTTTTTTTATCTTTAACCCTATTAACTAACTAATTTAAGTTTGAAAAAATGAAAAAATTATTCCCAAGCCTAGCAGTCGCTGGGGCATTTGTAGCAGGTACAAATATTGTAAGTGCAAAAGTAGCAGCAGTAGCTTTGCTAGTTCAAGAAGGAGGAGCTGAAACTGAAAGAGGTTTTACTCAACTATTAAAAGAAATGTTTATTACAGGTGGTGCCGGTTTCATGGGTATCGTTCTTTTATGTTTGATCCTTGGTTTAGCAGTTGCTAT
>NZ_JBDVOT010000147.1:0-14939 GCF_039968975.1 Maribacter sp.
AACTATGACCAAAGCAATAGAAACAAATGGAAGGGCAAGACACCTATTCCTAAAGAAAAGGAATTTTCTAAAAATATAGATAAAATCGTTCAACTATTGAACGATAAAAATGTTCAAACGTTTGGCAACATCGATATAACAAATTTCCCTTGGCCGGTAACTAGAGAGGAATGTCTAAATACATTAGATTATTTCTGCAATGAACTACTACCTCATTTTGGCGATTACCAAGATGCCATGCATACAGATGAAAAGTTTCTTTTTCACTCACGTCTATCCTTTGCTATGAACGCCAAAATATTGGCACCAAATAAAGTAATAAATACCGTCTTAGAACATTTTTATGATAAATCTAATGATATAAATATTTCTCAAGTTGAAGGGTTTATACGCCAAATTTTAGGCTGGAGAGAGTATATGAGAGGTATATACTGGAAAGAAATGCCTGAATACAAACAATTGAATACTCTAAACAATACCAACAAATTACCTGAATTCTTCTGGACAGGTAACACAAAAATGAATTGTCTAAAAAAAGCTATAGGGCAAAGTTTAGATGCCTCATACGCCCACCATATACAGCGACTTATGGTTATTGGTAATTTTGCTTTGTTAACGCAAATAGATCCAGATGAAGTTGACCAATGGTATTTGGGTGTATATATTGACGCTATAGAATGGGTTGAAATCACCAATACCAGAGGCATGAGTCAATTTGCAGATGGTGGTATTGTTGCAACAAAACCTTATGTTAGCAGCGCTAACTATATTAATAAAATGAGTAATTACTGTAGTGGTTGCCACTATAGCCATACCAAAAAAACTGGTGAAAAAGCATGCCCATTTAACTCGTTATATTGGAATTTTCTATCGGAGAAAAAAGAACATTTTAAAGACAATCAACGTATGAATATGATGATGGCACTTTTAAATAAAATGGATGGAAATAAACTTGCAGAAATTCAAGAAAGAGCAACTTATATCATTGAAAATTTAGATGATATTTAATCCAAAATAAAAGCCAAAATCACATGGAAACATGGACAAATTCATATTTTTTTGAACAGTTTTTGTCAAAATAAAATTTCGTTTTAATATTAAAAAAACACCTTTTTACAATTGTAAAAGGTGTTTTTTTTGTTCTTAGCTTTTGACAGTTTTACGTTTTATTAGCGTCTTTTTTAAAAAACAAAAAACGTCCTTATCAGTTGAATATGTTGATTTTATCGATGTAATATAAACAACATTAATTTCAGTTTTTTTAACATCAATTTTAACAGTCTACAACAAATGAAAAAAAGTAGTTCATTAAGTTCTTAATACAATCCCTATACTTTACATTATACATAATACACTTTAAATAACTGATTAACAAGTGTTTAATAATGTTTTAAATTTTATCTTATTATGCCCTAAATCCCAAAAGAAAGAAAAGGATTACAGAATTAATACCACACAATAACCATTTTACACAACAACAATTAAATATTAAAAATGTATCACCGTTATTTTGCCAACGTATGTTCATCGACGAATAACACCGTGTGGACTATAAAATTTAATTATTGAACAGATAGATTCTAATTTTGTTTCAGAATTAGATCCCAAATCTGTTCTTCAAAAATTCTTAACCTACTATCCAATAATGACTTGCACAAACAATGCAATCATTTTTGATAAGGTTAAGTATTAAAATTAAGAATTAAACTTAACCATTATTATGAAGTCAATTCACACTTCTAACAACATCATCCCCCATAACAGAAAATCAAAAGCTGTGTTCCCAATGTTTGGAATGCATGAAACATTAGATGCTTCATCTTATTTCAGCTACATATACTGTTCCATAAGCGGAGATGAATTTGTTTATTTCATTGACCGCTCTAATAATAGTATTGACAGTACACTGCATTTTAAACACATAGTTGCAGATATACAACTGACAGATAACAATCCTCTTTACTTAAACCAAACATTTTCATTTAACCTAAAGAATCTATAATGAAAAAATCAACTTTCATAAAATCAACATTGTTGCTATTTGCTATGTGGTTCTTTATTGGTTCTGCAGATGTAACGGCGCAAACTTTTTCAGTTTCAGACGCAAGTGCCAACGAAGGTTCTAACATGACCTTTACGGTTACTTCTGAAAGCCCGTTGTTAGGAAGCTACACTTTCGATGTAACTTATACAGATGGAACTACACTTCCCGAAGATTATAACGGAGATCTTTCGGTAACTCTAGGTTTCTTCTTTAGCTCTACCTCTACATTTACGGTGGCTGCTTTAAATGATGATTGGGTCGAAGATACCCAACAAGAATTTACCCTTACTTTAAGCGATCCTTCTGGGTCATACTCTTTTTCTGATGCAACGGGTACCGGTACTATTATAGACACTGATGTTGCTTATGTAATAGGTGGAAATTACGACATTACAGAAGGTGATGAAATTCAATACAGTTTATCTCTTTCTAATGGCACCAATTCTGGAGGTCAACAATATGTTGGTATAGAAGATGACTATAGTGTTGATTTTTCCGTAGAAGCCAATCCTACCTCAACTAGTCCTGCAAGTGACGGATCAGATTTTAATTCGTTTACCACTACCGTTATTTTCCCTGCTGGTTCAATTGCTGGTTCTGAAATAATTATACCAATACCAACAACTGAAAATACTATTGTTGAACCTTCTGAAGAATTCAATGGTATTAAATCGAGAAATGTAGCAGAAGCTACAAAATATGGTTCATCACCTTCTAGAGTTAGTATCAATACAGAACGTTCTGCATTAAGAATTCATGATAATGATGTTGCTACAGTAAATTTGAGTAATACAACCGAATTAGAATCTGTTGGTAACGCAATTATTGAATTTACACTTAATGGAGAAGTCCAGAATGCTTTTGATATAGATTATACTACATCAGACAATTCTGCTACCCAACCTTCTGATTACACTATTACTAGCGGGACACTAAATTTCAGTGGATCTAATGGACAAAATTTATCAGAAGACTTCGATATTGTTGATGATACGGTTATTGAACCTACAGAGTATTATACAATAGTACCCACTTACACCCCTACCAGTAATGCCATAACCAATTATGTACCACAGAACATTGTATTTGTCGCTACAGAAGGTCAAATTACTATTACAGATGATGATTTAGATAGCGATTTTGACGGCGTTAACGATTTAGTCGATGAAGATGATGATAACGATGGCATTACCGATATTAACGAAGGCTCAGGAGATTCTGACGGAGATTCTATTATAGACAGCTTAGATTCTGATTCTGATAATGATGGTTGCCCAGATGCTATAGAAGCCGGCCATGCGGATTCCGATGATGACGATTATTTAGGTACTTCTCCCCTTTCAGTTGCAAATGGTACTGTAGACGCTTCTACCGGTCGTGTAATCGGTCAAGGTGGTTATACTGGTACTGATAGTAAAGTTACAACGGCTTTTGAAACTGTAAGTATAACATTGCAACCTACAGACAGAGTAGCAAACTTAGGTGATACTGTAACATATACTACAGCAGTTAACGGAACAGCTCTAAGCTACCAATGGGAAGTTAGTTCTGACGATGGTACTACTTGGAATTCAATTTCAGATGGTGGCATCTATTCTGGTGCTACAACTACAGCTTTAACGCTAACAAATATAACAAGTACCGAAAGTGGAAACCAATATCGCTTTAGTGCTTATGATAGTGAGAACTTATGTACACCATATACGTATTCTAATGAAGCAGATTTATTTATTAGACCAACCGTTGAAATAGCCGATGCTACTTCTGCAGAAGGTGCTGACCTAGATTTTGCAGTAAGCCTTTCTCATGAGGTAAACGAGGCGGTAACTTTTGATTTATCTTATATCAATATTACTACGTTAGCTACAGATTACACAGCTGTATCTAATTTTTCTGTTCCTAGTAACACTTTAAATACCAATATATCAATTGCTGCTATTGATGATGCTATAATTGAAGGTGACGAAACTTTTACCCTGGGTATGACCAATGGTTCATCAAATGCCGGAGATATTACCGATACCGCAACGGGTACTATTACGAATATCAATGTACCTTCTGCTGGTGACGGAGTTTCAATAGCTGATTTCTCTGTCAATGAAAATGTAGGTACCGTAAATTTTGTCTTAACCTATACCGGACCTACTGTTCAAGATTCTTTCACCGTTGATTATGCCATTACAGATGTAACCACTACTTCTACTTCAGATTATAATGTTAATCTAAGTGGTCAAGTTACCTTTCCAGCGGGTACTGCTGACGGAGATACTAGCAATTTATTACTTGCCATTACAGATGACACGGTTATTGAGGGCGATGAAAGCTTGACAATACAAATATCAAACATCTCTAACAGTCTTTTAGCTATTACAGATGCAGACGCTACAGGTATTATTACAGATAATGACACTACCGCAACTACAGGGTTATCTATCGCAGATATTAACTTCAACGAAGCCACTGCATTATCCAATTTTGTTGTAACCTATAATGGTGGTAACGTTAAAACAGGATTTACGGCTGACTATACCATAACAAATGGTTCTGCAAATTCTGGTACAGATTATACTGCTGCCTTAACCGGACAAATTTCTTTTCCAAACGGTACTACGGATGGAGCAACACAACTAGTAAGTGTTACTATTATTGATGACAGTATTATTGAAGGCAACGAAACCTTAAATATAGAATTATCTAACCTATCTACTACCCTTATTAATTTAGTTGACCCAAATGCAGTAGGTACAATTTTAGATAACGATACAAAAACGGCAACAACAGGGTTAACTGTTGCTGATATCGTGGTTGATGAAGCTACTGGCAATACTAATTTCGTAGTTACCTACAATGGCGGCGATTTACAAAATGCCTTTACTGTCGATTACAATGTTACTGATGGTACCGCTTCCTCTGGCTCAGATTTCAGCGGTAACCCTGACTTAACCGGTCAATTGAACTTCCCGGCAGGAACTAAGGACGGCGACTCGCAAAATGTAAGTATTAACATTAATGACGATACGATAATTGAATCTGATGAAACTATCAATTTTCAATTAACGAATTTATCTACTACACTAATTAATTTAGTAGACCCAAATGCTATTGGTACCATTACCGATAACGATATAAAAACAGCAACTACCGGTTTAAGCGCTTCAGATTTTTCTGTTGACGAATCTGCCGGAAGTGCAAGTTTTATGATCACTTATAACGGTGCAGATGTTCAAAATGAATTTACAGTAGATTATAGTGTTACAGATGGTACTGCTACAAAAGATAAAGATTACACTATTGTTCTTGCTTCTGGACAACTAACTTTTCCTGCAGGTACTAAAAACAATGACCAACAATTTGTTACCATTACTATTTCTGAAGATTCTTTTATTGAGGCTACCGAAGATTTAAACATTCAGCTTTCAAACCTATCCACTTCTTTAATAAATATTGTAGATCCAACTGGTACCGGTACTATTTTAGACAACGACAATACTGCTACTAGTGGCATAGATTTTCAAAATTTAACCGTAACAGTTGTAGAAGGTGACACTAATGGAACAGTAAATGCAACTTTTGTTGTTGAATTCAATGGTGATGTTGATACTGGCGAAACTATTGAAGTTGACTACTTTGTAAATAATGGGTCTGCAAATAACGCAACAGATTTCAATCCGAATGCTACTATACAAACCTTAACCTTTACCAATGCAGTAAAAACTCAAAACATTATAGTTCCAATCATAAGTGATGATGTAATTGAAAACGAAGAAGACTTCTTTGTCAACTTAATTGCTATTCGTTCAAGTGTTGGTATTAACTTATTAAATAACCAAGCTAGAGGAGTCATTACCGACGATGATGGTGGCGCAGTATCTGTAACCGGTTTTAGTATTATAGAACAAACCAACGGTATAAATTTCGATGTTACTTATACGGGAGATAGATTAAATGGTGGTTTTGAACTTGATTATGAAATTACAGATATAAGCACAACCAATGGTGATGATTATACATTAAATACAGCACCACTAGCTACGGGCTCACTTACTTTTTCAGGTGTAAACAATGAAGTACGTTCTGTTCAAATTAATGTGGTTGGTGATGATTTCATTGAAAATGATGAAGATTTAAGAATAACAATTTCTAATCCGTCTTCTGACACTGACCCAACAGTATCTTCTAAAATTAGTATTACAAATGCTGATGCTATAGGTACCATTACCAATGATGATGGCGGTACTATTGATGTAACAGGTTTTACCGAAGACGAATTTAATGTTACTACCAATTTTGATATAAGCTATACAGGTAAACCTATTAATGGTGGTTTTACGGCTACTTATGAAATTACCGATGTAACAACGACTACAGGTAATGATTATACTTTTTCATCACAAACGGGTACCTTAAATTTTTCAGGTGCCGCAACAGAGGTTTTACAAGTACCTGTAGATATCATACAAGACGCATTAATAGAAGGAGATGAATCATTGAGATTAACGATAACTTCAATTTCACCAAACACAATAACGGCATCTAACCCAACAGCTATTGGTACTATTACAGATATAAACCATTTACCAACTGCGGTAGATGATTCTTTTGTTGTATTCCAAAATCAAGCTTCTGCTGATATTACCATTCTTGACAACGATGATTATGGATTTGACGGGCCAGCATCTACCAATGCTTTACAAATAGTAAACAACCCAATAAACGGTACCGTAACATTAAGAAATAACGGCACACCTAGTGATGCTACCGATGACTATTTTGAATATCAACCGAGTGCATCATTTAATGGTAATGATTCTTTTAGATATAAAATTGTGGATTCCAACGGCTCTGAAGATGAAGCCGTAGTCAACATATTCGTAAACGATACCAACCTTAAAAAAGATTTTGAAATTCGTTACTCTGGTAGTATCAATGGAGATTTCACCATGATTGCTAATAATGTTCTTTCTAGAAATGCAACTGGTAATTACAATGGTGAAGCTGGAAACCACGATTTCAACAATAATGTTTTTGTAGATATCGATTCAGACCCATCTACATTTAATTCTACCAATGCCAACTTAAACAATCCTGAACCTTCTTTAAGTTGTTTGAACATTAAGAAAGCATACTTATACTGGGCTGCTGCAGATAAGGAATATGACGGTACTACAGGTGGCAGTGCTACTGAACCATCTTGGAACTACAATCAGGTAAAACTGATGTTACCTGGTCAATCATCCTATACAACTGTTTCTGCAGACGAGGTAATTTATAGAGGTCGTGATGATCATTTTCAAAATGACCCCTATGTATGTATAAAAGATATTACAGATGATATAAATGCACTTTCTACTCCTTTTGGCTCATACCAAGTTGGTAATGTAAAGGCTACTGAAATGGATTTACGTTCGCACGGTATCGCAAATGTTACCGGAACTTCTGGTGGATGGCAAATTGTATTCGTTTATGAAAATGTTTCTTTAGACCCTAAAAACATCACCTTATATGATGGTTATGTTCACACTTTCGCATCTGACGGTGCAGGTGAAACTGAATTTAATTTTAGTGGTTTCGAGACCATTCCGAACGGAAATATCAATGCCAATGTAATGTTAGGTGCGCTAGAGGGAGACCGTGATCTAAGTGGTGACCAATTATTGATTTTTGATACCAGCAACAACTGGTCTAAACTATCGACTACATTGAGAGATGAAGATAACTTCTTTAATAGCCGCATTACTATTGATGGATTAAATTATGTGGATAGAAATGCTGCAAGTACCAATACCTTAGGTTTTGATGCTACCGTATTTCCATTAGCTAACACCGCTAATAGATATATAGAAAACGATCAAACATTTGCACGATTTAAAATTACTACAGATCAAGAATCTTACGGTTTGTATTTAATGGGATTAAGTGTAGATGTGTACAAGCCTAGCTTAGGTGCCTTGAATTTAAGTACAAACACTACCGGTCCTTTCGACGCTGGTGAAATTGTACCATTGACCTTAAATGTTACCAATATTGGTAATGATGATATTCAAGACCTTGTAATTACTACCGTTTTACCCGCAGAAGCTAATTTTTCAGGCGTAGGCACATTACCTAATGGTATTACCCACTCTTATGACCTAGCAACGAAAACCTTGACTTTTACGGCTCAAAATGGTATCACTAATATGGGTGATAATTATGACCTTGATTTTGATATTGAAATTATAGAGGCTTGCTATTTCTTAGAAACTGCATGTACCGCTAGTTTTGAACTTCAGGCTAACGCTACTTATAGTGGTGTAACCAATGGCGACCCTATTACAACCAATAGCTCTTCGTCTACTGATTCTTGTGGAATTGGCACACACACACCTACTATTATAGATGTGCAACAGCCTCCACAAGTAAACTGGTCTACTGCTCCGAATGCATTGGACAGAACCATTGCTTGTGATAATATTGCTGCACTTAACCATGCCAATTCTTTAGTACCTGCAACTGCTTCTTGTAATTTTACTTTACATAAAACAGCCGGTAATTTTGTTCAATCTGGTGCATGCCCTACCGAAGGTACTTACACAAACACTTGGACCTTTACCGATGCTTGTGGCAGAGTTAGTGATACGTTTACTCAGGTTATCACCATAGAAGATGATGAAGCCCCGACATTTAACGAGTCTTTACCTCAAGATTCTTATGCCGCCCATGATAATATCCCAGTAGCTCCAGTGCTTTCTGCGAATGACAATTGTGATTCTAATTCTACAGTTACATTTAACGAAACATACGATGGTGATAATACAAGTACGTCATATACGATTATAAGAACTTGGACAACTAACGATTGTGCTGGTAATAGCACAAGCCATACACAATACATTTACGTTAGTGAAAATGGTAATCCTATTGGTCTTAGTATTAACGATGTTACCGTTAATGAAGATGCTGGCACGGCTGTTTTAGAAATAACTCATACGGGTACTGTTTCTGGTGGTTTCACCGTAAGCTATGCTACCGCAGATGATTCTGCAATTCAAGCCAGCGACTATGTTTCCACATCTAATAGTGTTTCTTTTGCCGGTACTAATAACGAAACAAAATCGGTTACCATAACAATTAATGATGACACAATTATAGAAACTACTGAACAATTCTTTGTTCAGCTTACAAGCGGCACAAATACACCTACCATTAATGATAATGAGGGTATTGTAAGTATCACTGATAATGATAATGTTCCTGGCAGTACAGGTGTTTCTTTTGCCAATGATAATGTTATTGTTACAGAAGGTACTGATACCTTTGCAAGATTTGTTGTGACGTTTACTGGTACTATTGCTTCTGGCGAAACGGTAACTGTTGATTATGCTACAGCAAATAGAACTGCTATCGAACCTGGTGATTACTCATCTTTTAACGGTACCGCAACTTTCAACAGCGCTATCAATTCTGTAAATATTGATGTTCCAATTATGGATGATGCCATTATTGAACCAGCAGAGGATTTTACTATTACGTTATCTAATATACAATCTAATATTAATGTTGGTTTTCTTGATGAGCAACCAACAAATACCGCAACAGGTACTATCAACGATAATGACAATATACCTGGAACAACGGGTATATCATTTCAAAATGATAATATTACAATAGATGAAGCGGCAGGTACCGCCACTATCAATGTGTTATTAACAGGAAATGTTCAAGGCGGATTCACGTTAGATTTCACAACCAATGATAATACGGCTACACAACCTAATGATTACACTACTAACTCTGGTCAGTTAACTTTCGCAGGTAATGATGGGGAATTGCAACCTATAACCGTGGCTATTATCGACGATAGCATTATTGAGGTGACCGAAGGTTTATTCGTAGACCTTTCAAACCTTTCAACGACACTTATAACTATTAATGACAATCAAGGTACTATCAATATTACCGATAATGATAGTGTTGCAGGTACGGGTATCTCGTTCCAAAATGATGACATCATGGTTAACGAAGCAGATGGCACCGCTACTATAAACGTACTTTTAACCGGAAATGTTCAAGGCGGTTTTACTGTAGATTACGCAACTGCAGACGATTCTGCTGTTCAACCTGGTGATTATACTACTGCCACTGGTCAATTGAGCTTTGCCGGAACAGATGGGGAAATTCAACCTATTACGGTGACTATTATTGATGATAATATAATTGAGGCCACAGAAAGGTTGATTGTAAATCTTTCTAACCTATCTACCTCTTTGATATCTATAAATGATAACCAAGGGAATATCAATATTACCGATAATGACAATATACCGGGCACTACTGGTATTTCATTTGAAAATGATGATATTACCATAAATGAAGATGCAGGTACGGCAACTATAAACGTACTATTGACAGGTAATGTTCAAGGCGGTTTTACCATAGATTACGAAACAAATAATGATTCAGCAGAACAACCCGGTGATTATACGACAACCTCTGGTCAATTGACATTTACCGGTACAAATGGCGAAACTCACCCTGTAACCGTATCTATAATTGATGATAATATTATAGAAACGACAGAAAGGTTATTTGTAGACTTATCTAACTTATCTACAACGTTGATCGCTATTAATGATAACCAAGGTAATATCAATATTACCGATAATGACAACACACCTGGCACCACAGGTATTACGTTCCAAAATGATGATATTACGGTAGATGAAGCTGTGGGTACCGTAACCGTTAATGTATTATTGACAGGTAACGTTCAAGGTGGCTTTACCCTAGACTTTAATACTGGTGACGATACTGCTGTTGAACCAGATGATTATACCACGAGCACTGGTCAATTAACTTTCGTTGGTACTGATGGAGAGCTACAACCTATTACCGTTGCTATTATAGACGATAGCGCAATTGAGACAATAGAAAGATTATTTGTTAACCTTTCTAACTTGTCCACAACATTGATTGCTATCAATGATAACCAAGCTAACGTTAACATCACCGATAACGACAATATACCTGGCACGACCGGTATTGCTTTTGAAAACGATGATATTACGGTAGATGAGGCAGCTGGTACGGCAACAATTAATGTTCAGTTATCAGGAAATGTTCCTGGCGGATTTACTTTAGATTACACTACAAATAATGACACTGCAATACAACCTGGTGATTATTCACCTATAAACGGCCAATTAACATTCAATGGTAATGATGGAGAAATTCAGCCTATTACGGTAGCAATTATTGATGATAATATAATTGAAGCTACCGAAAGATTGTTTGTTGACCTATCTAATCTATCAACTTCATTGATTACCATTAATGACAACCAAGGCAATATTAATATTACGGATAATGATAACATACCTGGTACTACAGGCATTTCTTTCCAAAATGATGATATTATAGTAGATGAAGCTGCAGGTACCGCTACAATAAATGTAATGCTAACAGGTAATGTTCAAGGAGGATTCACTTTAGATTATACGACCAATAATGATACTGCCGTAGAACCAGATGATTATACTACTGATGCCGGTCAATTGACATTTATAGGTACTGATGGTGAAACCCTCCCTATTACCGTAAATATTATTGATGACAACATCATTGAAGCAACAGAAAGATTATTTGTTGATCTTTCTAACTTATCGACAACATTGATCGCTATTAATGATAACCAAGGTAATATCAATATCACTGATAACGATAACATACCAGGTACAGGTATCACTTTCGAAAATGATAATATAATTGTTGATGAAGCTGCCGGTACAGCAACAATTAATGTATTGTTGACAGGTAATGTTCAAGGTGGATTTACTTTGGATTATACAACTAACAATGACACTGCTGTAACACCAGAAGATTACACCACAAATGCAGGTCAATTAATATTTGTTGGTACAGATGGCGAAACTCAACCAATTACAGTTGTAATTATTGACGATAATTTAATTGAGGCGACCGAAAGATTGTTTGTTGACCTATCTAATCTATCAACTGCATTGATTACGATCAATGACAACCAAGGTAATATCAGTATAACCGATAATGACAATATACCAGGTACTACGGGTATTGCGTTCGAAAACGATAATATTACGGTAGATGAAGCCGCTGGTACGGCAACAATTAACGTACAACTAACGGGTAACGTTCCTGGTGGATTTACTATTGACTTTGATACGGCAAACGGATCGGCAATTGAACCTGGCGATTATACAAGTAACTCTGGTCAGTTGACATTTGCTGGTACAGATGGAGAATTACAACCTATTGTTGTAACTATTATTGACGACAATTTTATTGAAACTACAGAAACGTTATTGGTGAATTTATCGAATCTATCAACTTCATTAATCGGTATTAACGATAATCAAGGTAATATCAATATCACTGATAACGATAACATACCTGGTGTAACCGGTATTTCGTTTGAGAATGATGATATCACGGTAGATGAAGCTGCAGGTACAGCCACGATCAATGTATTGTTGACCGGTAATGTTCAAGGTGGGTTCACTTTAGATTATACAACCAATAATGATACCGCTGTAGAACCAGGAGATTACACGACCAACGCAGGGCAACTAACGTTTGCCGGGTCGGACGGTGAAATTCAACCTGTAACGGTTACCATTATAGATGACAACATCATTGAAGCAACAGAAAGATTGTTTGTTGATCTTTCTAATCTATCTACGACATTGATTGTTATAAATGATAACCAAGGTAATATTAACATCACTGATAACGATAACATACCAGGTGTTACCGGCATTTCTTTCGAGAATGATAATATCACAGTAGATGAAGCTGCCGGTACAGCTACTATTAATGTATTGTTGACAGGTAACGTTCAAGGTGGATTCACTTTAGATTACACTACTGATAACGATACTGCTATTGAACCTGGTGATTACACTACTAGTGCAGGGCAATTAACATTCACTGGTACAGACGGGGAAATACACCCAATAACTGTAAGTATAATTGATGATACGTTAATAGAGTTTACAGAGAGTCTTTTTGTAGACCTTTCAAACTTATCCACTCCATTAATCGTTATCAATGATGACCAAGGTATTATCAGCATCACAGATAATGATGCGGACCCATCTCTATATGGAGTTCAATTCGATGTTACTTCAATAGATGTTAATGAAGATGCAGGTACGGTTTCGCTTGACGTTGTTCTCAATGCCGACGTTCAAGATGAGTTTACGGTAGAATATTATACTGCAGATGGTACTACTTTAGATGGTAGGGATTATACTGGTGTTCCTCAGGATTCGCAGACCTTGACATTTGGCGGAGCAAATTCAAATACACAGACCATCATAATTCCTATTATCGATGATACGTTGATTGAATTTACTGAAGACTTCCAAGTTATTCTTGAAGATATCTCTTCTCCTATTGTTGGTATTCTTGCCGATGATACGGCTACGGTTAATATTATTGATAACGATGCCGACCCTTCTTTATACGGAGTTCAGTTCGATGTTACTTCAATTGATGTAAACGAAGATGCAGGTACAGTTTCTCTTGATGTTGTTCTTAACGCCGATGTTCAAGATGAATTTACAGTTGAGTATTATACGGTTGACGGTACTACTATTGATGGTAGTGATTATACCGGTGTGCCTCAAAATACACAAACTCTTTCGTTTGGAGGTACTAACTCGAACACACAGACTATTGTTATTCCTATTATTGATGATACGTTGATTGAGTTTACTGAAAACTTCAATGTGATACTTGAAGATATCTCCTCTCCTATCGTTGGTATTCTAGCAAATGATACGGCTACGGTTAATATTATTGATAATGATGCAGACCCTTCTTTATACGGGGTCCAGTTCGATGTTACTTCAGTTGATGTAAATGAAGGTGCAGGTACGGTTTCTCTTGATGTTGTTTTAAACGCTGATGTTCAAGATGAATTTACAGTTGAGTATTATACTGTAGACGGTACTACTATTGATGGTAGTGATTATACTGGTGTCCCTCAAAATACCCAGACATTGACATTTGGTGGTACCAATGACAATACTCAAACCATTGTAATTCCTATTATCGACGATACGTTGATTGAATTTACTGAAGACTTCAATGTTATTTTAGAAAATATTTCTTCTCCTATCGTTGGTATTCTTGCCAATGATACGGCTACGGTAAATATTATCGATAACGATGCAGATCCATCTTTATACGGAGTTCAATTTGACACTACCTCTGTTGAGGTTAATGAAGGCGCAGGTACGGTTACCCTAAACGTAGTTCTTAATGCTGATGTTCAAGATGAATTTACGGTTGAGTATTACACGGTTGACGGTTCTGCTTTAGATGCCTTTGATTATACCGGTGTTGATCGTAATACACAAACATTAACTTTTGGCGGAATAAATGACAATACACAAACTATAATAATTCCGATTATAGACGATATCATCATTGAAGACCCAGAGACTTTCAATGTTATACTTGAAAATATTTCAAGTCCGATTGTTGGGATCTTATCAGATAATATAGCTACGGTAACTATTATTGATAATGATGGTGACGAAGGTTGGCCTACAGATGAGACTATAGAAGCTTGTGATACTATACCAGATGCTTTTGTAATAACTTCAGATAGCGATTGTGCCATCACGGTAGATTATACTGAATTAATTGAAGGGCAAGACGATGAATGTGCTACTGAATATACCATTACCAGAACATGGACCATCACTGATTGTGTGGGTAATGTTCGTATACATACGCAAGTAATTACTATTGAAGATACGGTTGCCCCAACATTTAATGAGGCTTTACCACAAGATATGACCGTTGAGTGTAATATGGTGCCAGATGCCTCTGTATTGACTGCAACAGATTCTTGTGAACCAGACATCGA
>NZ_JBDVOT010000148.1:0-7756 GCF_039968975.1 Maribacter sp.
GTACCATTGGTAACTCCGTCACCATCACAATCTGCCGCTGCCCAAATAGTATTGCCGGCATCATAACCAGTATAGCCTGCTGCTTGTACTGGGTCACAAGGATCTAGTGCATCACTGTCAGCGTCATCTTGAACACCATCACCATCTGTATCATTATTAAAAGGGTCTGTACCATTGGTAACCTCTGTACCATTGTCTACATTATCAGCATCACAATCCTCCGCTGCCCAAACTGCATAATTTTCATCAGCTGGAGCACGAACCGTTGGTACGGTAACCTCACAAGGATCAGATGGATCTGTACCATTGGTTACTTCAAATCCATTGGTTTCCCCATCACCATCACAGTCTAAATCATTCCAACTAGTTTCAGCATTAGCTACAACCTGATTTGTACTATATACACACGGATCTAAAGGATCAGTATCTGTGGTGTCTGGATCGCCATCGCCATCATCATCTAAATCACAAATCCCAACTAATCCGTCACCATCCAAATCTAAATCTTCAGTAGTAACTGCACTTACAGCGCCCGTGTTATAGGCAGCTGCAGCTACCAATCCGTTTGCTAATATTTTTCCTGAACCATCACCAACAGTTGAAGTATCAGCGTCATCAAATTCAGAACCATCGCCATTATCGGCAGTACTACTTTCATATGCTTCGTTAGCATCTGAACAGGTATCACCATCACTATCTACATTAAGAAAATCTGGAGTACCAGCTGTTGTTTCTGTTGCAACTGTACCTGTCCCAGCTGTATTAGGAATACCTTCTGCGCTTATTGCGCCATCTGCAATACCATTACCATCTGCATCTGTACCGCCTGATTCTACAACATCGTAAATTCCGTCATTATCACTATCTAAATCAAGCGTATTTGCTACACCATCATTATCATTATCACAATCTAAAACCGATCTAAAGGCAAAACCTTCATTTACGTGATTAGCACTTGAATTTATAGTACCATCTGCAAAATAACCAATATCCATAGGAAAAGTTATGCCCGTACTGGTGTCAATCAATAATGACCATTGCGAATCTGGTACAAGTCTGGATAAACCAGCAGCATCTGGAGCCACTTGAAAAGGAGTACCCGATGTTATCACGGCACCGTTACCTAAGTCTGTTTCACCCAATGGATCTGACAATACTGCCGTACCACCACCTGGCCATGTAATCGTAACCGTTTTATCTGCATTTTGAATATTACCTACGGCACTATTAGGCTCAAAAGAGGAAACTCTAATTGCATTTTGTACTGCATTTACAGGCTCTTGTAACATAAGCGTCATTTCTACCGTTGGATCTGTTCCTTGGTTCCATCTTACTTGTAAACCATCATCGGCAGAACCAGTTTTATCTAAAATATTATATTCGGTAGATGTAATCGTAAACTGTTGACTTACGCCATTACCATTATTATATTCTCCTGTTAGCAATAGTGTATCATCACCCGTTAAAATGGAGCCTTTTGCTGGCGTACATTCTAAATCATTTACTATACCATCATTATCATTATCTTCATCACAAGCGTCACCTACACCGTCGCCATCCGCATCATTATATAACGGATGATTTGGGGAGCATTCAGAACATTCATCAGCTTGTAGTAAATTATTAACAGAAGTTCCTATACCTTGAGAAACTCCTCCAGGAATACCTGCAGCATTTACTGTTGCAGTTAGTCTAAAACTACCATCTAAGTCTCCATAATCATAATTTGCATCGCCTTCTAAAGCATCTGGACAACCATCATTATCACTGTCGGAATCTAAATGATCATAAATACCATCATTATCTGTATCTATGTACAGTGAGCATAATGTGTTTACTCTCCAACCAATATTATCTGCATTAGCATTTTCTGATTGTGCGATAACAATTCTATTGATTCCTTTATCTATATTAAATCTGAAATTAGCTTCTTGAGCACCTCCTCCAATAATGGCCGCAACAGCATCTCCAGTAACAGGATCATAAGATGCTCCTGAACCAACGGTGCCTGTTGTAGAATATATATCTGCTGTAAATTCTACTTGAACGGAGCCATTATAAAATTTAATATTCTGACTTTCATTATAACTGCCAGAGGCATTTCTTGCCAAACTCCTTACATTAAATTCTGTAGATAGTATCAGTTCTGAAAATATAATTTCAGTAGTTGTACCTGTAATATTAGAATTTGAGTTACGAGTCTGCATATCTACTTGAACACTACCATCTGTATAATTGGGGTTTCCAGTAGGGAATGTTCCTGTTCCTATAGTTGTTGTAGCAACTGCAGTTATATCATTATCAAAATCTTTAATGTAAGCTATTAAATCACCATCATTGCTGTTTAAAGCAATTGTATTGTACGATGCATCTGTAAAGTGAATGTTGTTAGTAGGAACTAAACCACAGTCTTTATTAAATTCATCAACATCTAAAATACCTTCATTATCATCATCATCATCACAACCATCAGGAATTCCATCCAGATCTGAATCTATAGTATCATCAAAACCTTCACAGAGGTCTACAGTATCTGGTACTCCGTCATTATCATCATCTAAGTTTTCTATGGTAATAATAGCTGTTGTGTCATCTGTAGACGAATTAGAATCTGTTTGATCTTGTGTGTTAGAAATGATATTTGTAATACTTTTTGAAGGAATTGGAGCATCTATATCATCGGCACTGGCAACAAGAACTAAAGATTGCTTTTCTCCTTTAACCATATCACCAACATTCCAGTTTGGAGCAGACCAACTACCTTTGCTAGGAGTAGCACTTACAAGTGTTAATCCTTGTGGTAAGTTATCTGTTATTACTAAGCCAGTAGTATTATCTAATCCTAGACTTTCTACGGTAATTGTAAAAGTCACAGTTTCACCTTCAGATATTGTTGTTTTATCAGATGTTTTATTAATAAAAATATCTGGATTACAATAAAAAACCTCTATAACATTAGAGTTGTAATCACAACCACTTTTAGAAACGTTTACATAGTGTTCACCTATTTGAGTAGGAGTGTAGCTACTGGTGGTTTCTCCTGGTATTGGTACTCCATCTCTATACCATTGGTAGGCGTCAAATGCCTCTGTAACAGTTATTGTACTTCCTAAACATCCAGAACCTGAAATAGAGTAATCTACTACAGGAACGGTATCAAAACCAGAAAAATACCCTCCTGTACCCAACGCTCCACTTAATCCAACAACTCCTACGGCAATTGCACCAGTAGATTGTACTTTAATATTACCTGTTAAATTAGGAATATAAAAACTTTTCCAAGGTAAGCCTGTAGCCGGAATAGATGCGGGTAAGGTAACGGGGATATTATTTGCTGTTACTACAATATTGGCATCGGGAGTACTATTAGAAGCTAATATTGTTAGACTTCCACTAATTGATAAACCTGCTAAATCTTCAATAGTACTTATATTGTTTACATTATTCGGTAACAAACAGTTTACAGGAGCAATAAAATTCATTCCGTTTGTAGCTGCTGAAGTACTACCAGCCAAACATTGGTATGCATATACGTTTTTTGATGTTACAACGGTTAAATTACTACCAGCATTAGAACCAGAATAGTTTGATCCTGGCACTATAAAATACTCACCTTCATTTATTGTGGCAATCGGGGTTGCAGATCCATTCACAAAAATATCAGTACCACTTGCAGTACCAATAATAACAGGAAACTCTAAAGCATCTGTACCACCACCTCTAATAAAAACATATTCACGACCAATAATATCAATAGGTACGGGTTGGTCTATACCAGCATCTTGTACGTTAGATCCAGGAAGAACTCCTATAAGTATACTACCGTTACTTATGGCAATATCTTTATCTGATGTTACATCTGCACCTACCCAACCATATCTATTGGAATCACCATTGTTACCTACTGCCTCTAAAACATATGATTCTCCTTTATTTAATGTTATTGTTATGGTGTCATCTGTTAAACCAATAGGGTCTGCACCTAATCTAAAAACACAATCTGTATCATAATCAGAAATGGTCACCGTTGTATTATCTTCTGTAGCCATAATCCCTAAAGCAGAATTGTAAATACTCCTATCATGTACAAAAGGAATCCCTCCCCATTTAAAATGAGTTCCTAATGCAGCACGACCTTTAGATGTTAATGATGCACCTTGAGCGTTACTACGACCTCTGTAATTGGCATAAAACTTTTCTCCGCCAGGGGCTTCGAAACGTAAGCCTGCGGAAGTGCTTACGAAACCAACTTCGGCAGAGGGAAGTAGTGTGATTCCATTTTGTTGTGTGGGTAAAACATAAGTAAACGGATTTGTATTTGATACTGAAACAGTTGCTGCCGGTGTTAATGAAGTACCAATGTATATATTTACATTAAAAGGTATTGTTTCTGGAGTGGAGAGATATACGGATTGTTGATTTATATATCCTGCTCTGGCAGATGTAAGTGGAGGCATATAATGCAAGTCACTTAGTTGAGCGTAAGAACTACCAATGAAAAAAAGAAATAGTACTAAGGTTAGTATTTTGTTCCTGATATTTGATGACTTTATTTTCATTATGTGCTATTGAAGGGGGATGGTCAATAAGGAAATTATGGTTGTATTATAATTTTCTGTTTGTACTGCTTAGATATTTTTTTAGTTCTCGAGCAATATCAACAAATATAAATGTAATCTTTATACTACATTAATCGTTTTATTATCCCTAAATATAATATGAGAATGAACTGATAGTTCTACCATTGTTGTCTATCAAGAATAAAATGTTGTGAAATGACCATTTTTATATATGAAAATTTATTAAAAAGATGCATTTCATCGATAAGACCTATAATTTCAACGGATTCAAGAACTTTTATTTTTGTAAGAATTTCATGTTTTTGTAGTCATAAATTACATCCTATTTCATGTTCTCATTTAAAAAATCGGACGAAATACACACGAGCTTTGTAGTCTTATTTTAAAACAAAAAAAGGGAAGGAGCTATGCTCCTTCCCTTTTCAATATGTGTTGGTCTATGTTGATTATTCTACCACTACGAACTCCGATCGTCTGTTCAGTTGATGCTTTTCCTTGCTACATGGAACATTGTTGTCACAATCGTTCGTAAGTTCCGTTTCGCCATATCCCTCATATGAAATTCTATTACTTGGGATACCAGCCGCTACTAGATATTCCGCCGTTGCCTTTGCCCTGTTCGCGGATAATTTCATGTTGTAACTGTCTTTGGCCCGTGAATCCGTATGCGAACGTACCTGTACCTTCACGCTCGGGTATTCGTTAAGGTATGCCAGTACCTTTTCGATACTGTTCCTGGCATCTTCCCTGATGAAATACTTGTCGAAATCGAAATAGATCGGTTCTATGTTCAGATATTTCGCAAGATCCGTACCTATCGGTGCACCGTTATCCACTTGGACCAACATTACTTCAATTCCTGTTACATCTTCCGATTTTTCAGTATTGAAGGTCTTTGTACTGTCCTCATAGTCCGTTTTGGTCGCCACTACTTTGTAACTACCTTTCGCGCAGTTGCCTTCCATCTCGAAAGCTCCCTTATCGTCCGTGCTCGAACTTGATACTACCTGGTTGTCCTTGTCGTATACCGTTACCGATGCATCCGTTAATAGTGCATTGGTCTTTTCGTCCTTTACTATTCCCGTGATATTTGTATGGCAGGTGAAGTCCAACGGCGTCATTTCTACAAAGCTGTAGATATCGTCGTTCCCCTGTCCTCCTTTTCGGTTCGATGCGAAAAAGCCTTTCTTCGTTTCTTCGTCTATAATGTACGAGAAGTCGTCCTCCTCACCGTTCAAGGGACGTCCTACGTTGAACACTTCTCCCCTTTCGTTCTTCAGGTCGGTCGCGAAAACGTCCAATCCCCCTAGTCCCGGGTGACCGTCCGATGAGAAATAGAGTTTATCGCTTTGGGTCACGAAGGGGAAGGTTTCCCTTGCCTCGGTATTGATCCGCTCTCCCAAGTTTTGCGGTGTACCAAAACTGCCGTCCTTGTTAATGTCGATTACATAGATATCGGATTGCCCTTTCGTGCCCGGCATGTCCGAGGCAAAGTATAGTTTCGTTTCGTCCTTGTTCAAGGTCGGGTGCGCCACCGAGTAGCTGTCCCCGTTGAAAGGTAGTTCTTCGATATTTTTCCATTCATTGTTTTCTTTGGTCGCCCTGTATATCTTTAACCTGCTCACGCCTTCCTCGTCCCTTTCGAACTTACCGTCATCGGAGTTGTTACGTGTAAAGTACATCGTCTGTCCGTCCTTGGTAAATGCCGTGGACGATTCGTGGGTCTTCTTGTTCAGCTTCTTGCTCAGCTTGTCCACATCGGTGAAATTCCCTTGGTCGTCCTGTTCAGCTTTATATAGGTTCAGAAACGAACCGTTGTTCCATTTATGGATGTTCTTAGATAGCAGTCCGCTGTCCCTTGCCGTGGAGAAGACCAGTCCGTCTTCATGGAACGAGGGCGCAAAGTCCGATACCTTCGAGTTCAGCCCGATGTTCTTCAGTTCGTACCTCCCCGAGCGTTCCGCGATCTGCTCCAGGTAGTCCTGGTTCTCGCTATATAGTACACCGCGTTGGTCCGTGGCGCTTGCGCCGTTGAACCTGTCCATCCATTGGTCGGATTCCGTATACTTTTCCAAAGACTTTAGCGTCTGTGCGTAGCGGTACATATATTCCGGGTCGATGTCAGCGCCTTCAAGTGCGAACAGCTTGCCGTACCAGCTCGATGCCTCTTCGTAGTTCGCGTTCAGATAGTTCGCGTTGCCCAAATTCTTGTACACCTCTTCTTCGGTATAACCGTCCTTTACCAATTGCTCGTACGACTGTATCGCCGAGGCGTAGGCGTAGTTCGTGAACTTCGTGTCCGCTTTCTTTACTTTGTTGTCCTGAGCGCTTGCCATCAGGGCCATCACCGCAAGCCCACAAAAAATATATCCTGTTTTTTTCATGTCGTTTTTTATTAAAAGAATCTTGGGGTGATCACTCGTTTGTACTTGTTCAAAAATTCATACCTCAGCATGATCTCGAAGGAACCGTCGTTGAACCTGGTCGCCCCAAGATCGGTAGTCTCCTTGTCATAGGCAAGCCCCAACATCAACTGGTCGTTCAACTGAAAACCGAACAGCGCGCTCACCGCCGCGTCCCATCTATACGCTGCTCCCAAAGAGAACTTGTCGTTGAAAAGGAAGTTCGCGCTCAGGTCCATCTGTAACGGTGCTCCCTTTACCGCCTTGATCAATGCCGCAGGTTTGAACTTTACGTCGTTCTTTAGTTCGAACACGTAGCCCGTGATCAAATAGAAGTTCATACGCTCCTGCGCGATCAAACTCGAACTGTTCGTATCCGAACTGTCGAAGTGTTCCGTCTGCAAGAAGTTCGGTACCGATAGCCCAGCATAGAACTGGTCCGTATGGTAATAGATGCCCGCACCGAAGTTCGGCGAGAACTTGTTGTCGATGTTCGGTAGATTGCTCTCCGCACCGTAGTTCCTCAGTTTGGTAAAGTCCACGTTGAACAGGTGCCCGCCGGCCTTTAGACCGAACGAAAGCTTTCCTTCCTCCGACGTGTTGACCGTGTAGCTGAACGCCGCGTCTATATACGTATCCTGGTTGGTACCGTTACCGATCTCGTCGTTCACCACCGATAGTCCAAGTCCTACATGCTCCGATACCGGAGTGTGGAAGTTCAGCGTCTGCGTCGTCGGTGCGCCGTCAAGCCCAACCCACTGCGAACGGTGCAGC
>NZ_JBDVOT010000149.1:0-17381 GCF_039968975.1 Maribacter sp.
ATTTGTTTTTAAGGAGTGCAAAAATAGATATTTTTTTAAAATAAATATAAGAAATGCGAATATTCTTCGTTATTGAATGGTAACAACATTAAAAATTAAACCAAATCTTAAATATTATATCATTACCAAATATACGATCAACAGTGCATTGTTCACATCTTTTATTGCAGTTCAGCATGTTTTTTCGGTTCTTTGTCGATGATTTAACCCCACAAATCAACCCTTATGAAGTTAAGAAGTATCATCGTTGACGACTCATCTATGCAAAGGATGGCCGTTGCCAAGTTGGTAAACAATCATCCAAATTTAACTATGGTAGCCGAATACAGTAATGCTATCGAAGCTAAAAATGGAATCAAGAACCATGAGATAGATCTTATTTTTCTTGATGTTGAGATGCCAATTATCACAGGATTTGACCTACTCGAGTCCCTAGAAAACAGTCCTCAGGTAATTTTGATTACCGGTAAACCAGATTATGCACTTAAAGCATTTGACTATGATGTAACGGATTATTTACATAAACCGATCACCATGGCACGTTTTGATGCATCTGTTAAAAGAGCTGTAGCCAATTACGAACAATTGCACAGAGTCAATGAAGACGAAGAGCATATTTTTGTAAAGAGCAACCTTAAGAAAAGAAAGGTTATTTTAAATGATATTAAGTGGATAGAAGCACTTGGTGACTATATAAAACTAGTAACTGACGAAGCCAATATCGTAATCTTATCAACAATGAAATCTTTTGAAAAGCAATTACCAGAAGACAAGTTTTTAAGAATTCACAAATCTTACATCATTAACCTTGAAAAGGTTGAAAAATTCAATAGTAAGAATGTAGAAGTTAGCGGTAGATCAATACCTCTAAGTAGAAATAAAAAGACAGAATTAGCCGAAGCGCTAAGTAACGTATAATATATGGTATAATTTTACTTTCAAAAAAGACTGCTTAATAGCGGTCTTTTTTAGTTTATATATGGTCAACATTATATATGACCCTAACACTTCTATACATAGCTACTGCTTTAAACGATTTTTCTATTCGTCTAATATTGGCTTTTGTCTGTGCCAATGAATGTACTTTTTGTACTTTGATAACGATATGTTTTAAATATTGATTTCTTATCCTTGCTACCGGCGGATATTCAGGCCCTAAAACCGTACCACCAAAATTAGTACGCAATGCACCTGCAAACCAATCTGCAGCATCATTAAGCACATTATAATTTTTATGCTTGAACGTTACTTTGATAATTCTATTGACGGGCGGATATTTAAATTGCTCCCTTTCATACAACTGCTCAGTATACATACCCTCATAATCACCTGTTGTTACTTGTTTTAATATTTGGTGATATGGATTATACGTCTGAATAATTACACGACCTCTTTTTTTAGTACGCCCTGCCCTACCCGATACTTGTGTTAATAATTGATACGTTCTTTCATGAGCTCTATAATCTGGAAAATTCAATAACGAATCTGCATTCATGACACCTACCAAATTCACATTTCTAAAATCTAGACCCTTGGTCAACATCTGAGTACCCACCAAAATATCAATTTCTTTTTGCTCAAAAGCAGTAATTATTTTTTCATAACCGTGTTTGCCACGGGTAGTATCCAAATCCATTCTACCAACTTTGGCTTCAGGAAATAAGCCAGACACTTCTTTCTCTATTTGCTCTGTTCCAAAACCTTTGGTATCTAACTCTGGACTACCACATGCAAAGCAAACCTCTGGTAACGCTGTATGATGACCACAGTAATGGCAGCGTAATTGATTTCTATATTGGTGATATGTTAAACTAACGTCGCAATTTGGGCATTGCGGAGAATGACCACATGTTAAACACTCCATCAATGGAGCAAAACCCCTTCTATTTTGAAAAAGTATAATTTGCGCACCTTCATTCAGGGTTTCTTCCATTTCCATAAAAAGGCGTTCAGAGAAATGACCCTTCATCTTTCTCTTTCTAGACGCCTCTTTTATATCTACCAATTCCATCTCTGGCATTAAGACATTACCATAGCGTCTAGTAATTTCTGCATAGCCATATTTACCTGTTTGTGCATTATGATAACTTTCTACACTTGGTGTTGCAGAACCCAGTAGAATATTTGCTTTATGCAAATGTCCCAAAACTATTGCCGCATCTCTTGCATGATACCTTGGCGCCGGATCAAATTGCTTAAAAGAACTCTCATGCTCCTCATCTATAATTACCAACCCTAACTTACTAAAGGGTAAATACATTGCAGATCTAGCACCAATAACCAATTGTGCCTTAGGTTTTGCCTGTAAAACATTTTGCCAAACTTCTACACGCTCTTGAACATTATATTTAGAATGGTAAATTGCTATTTTATCTCCAAAATATTCTTGAAGCCTACCAATTAGCTGTGTAGTCAACGCAATTTCAGGTAGCAGGTACAATGCTTGCAAGCCTCTTTCCAGACATTCTTCTATCAACTTTACATAAACTTCAGTCTTACCAGAAGAAGTAACGCCTTTTAACAAGGTAACTTTTCCTGATTTGAACGATGATTTTATATCAACCAGTGCCGCTTCTTGATATTCGTTTAAATCTTTAGTTTCAGAATTATCAGCTTCGCCATCATAATTAACCCTATCGGTCTTAATAAAATATTCTTCTAAAACTCCTTTATTTACAAGTGATTTTATCACAGCTTTAGAAGTATTGCTAGATGCTTCAAGCTCTGAAACTTTTATAGGACTTTGACTTTTCCCCTGTAATTGAAACAGCGAAAGTACCACCTGACTTTGCTTTGGCGCTCTGGTCAATGTTTTTAAAAGCTCTTCTAATTTTTCGTCAGATGTATGTTCTGCCCCCAATTTAACGTACCTTACCAATTTTGGTTTGTACTGTTCATACACCTCTTCTTTTAAAACAATTACTTTTTTCTCTAATAATCGCTGTAGAATTGGCAATACATTTTTACGCTCTATAATAGCAGAAACTTCTTGTACTTTTAATATAGCTTGATGCTGTAAAGCTTCAAACACCAAAAATTCATCATCTAACAGTGTATTTTCATCTATCTCATATTCGGTATTTCTAAGAACCAATGTCTCGCTCTCCAACAGAAATGCTCCTGGTAATGCACTACGCACCACTTCCCCTAAAGTACACATGTAATAGGAAGCTATCCATTCCCAATGTTTTAATTGAGTAGGATTTACAATAGGATAATCATCTAATAACTCATGAATTTCCTTTGCCTCATAGACCTCTGGCGGATTCTGGTGAACACTTTGAACTATACCGGTATATATCTTTGATTTACCAAAAGGTACCGCTACGCGCATACCTGGACGAAGTAGTGCAGCTTCTTCTGCAGTAATACTATACGTAAAACTTTTCTCTAGCGGAATAGGTAATATTACATTAATAAAGTTCGCCATAGTTATCCTTCAACCCGTAGCCATGTTTGGGTTCTATAGATAAATGCCAAATAACCACGCACTTTCAACTCATCTGGATTATCTGGATTGAGCCAAATTTTAAAACGAAAGGTCATAGCCTGCTCTGGATCAAACAAACGCTTTCCCTTCCATTCTCCATCATCGTGCAATTCACCACCAGTAATGATTTCCATACCGGTTACCGGTTTATCTTTTAAGTCCCCGTCACATTTATCACAAATTCTATCTTCTTGTCCTTCTTCCAAAATCTTTACGACCTTACCGTACATTTTGCCATCTTTCTTATAGATTTCAATAACACCCTTTGGCAACCCTGTTCGGTCATCTATTGTTTTCCATGTACCAAAGACAGATTGAGCAGAAATGCTCATTGAAACAAATACTATGAATAAAATACTTAGTTGTACGGTTTTATTTATCATTCTTTTTTAGTGATTTTACGTAAAGTATTGAGTGATGCGTTCAGCTCAAACCCAAGTAGCAATATATTAGAATTTAACCATATGTAGACCATTAAAATCAATAATCCTCCTAACGCTCCATATAATTCATTGTATCTAGCGAACTTTTCAACGTAAATTCCAAATAAATATGAGGTCAACAAAAACAATGTTGTCGTCATTAAAGCGCCAAAAGAAAAGAATTTTGCTTGCTTACCTTCTTGTGTACCAAAATAATATAGAATTGCTGTTGTAAAATAAGACAGAATTATAAAAAATAGCACTTTTGCTATATGTACACCCACCACTTCATCTTCACCCAATATATACCCACCTCGTTTAGCCGCAAACTCTGACAAATAACCAAGTACATAAAACTCAAAGTAAATATAGGCTACAAAACCTACTATTATTAATATCGCCAAAATCAATCCTACCATTAAAGCGTATAAATATTGTCTAAAAAAATGTCTTGTCAATTCTATATGATAAGATGTCTCAAAGCCACCAAAAATAGAGTTAACCCCGTTAGCGATCAAAAAAATAGAAAGTAAAAAAGCTGATGACAGCAAACCACCGCGTTTTTGATCTTTTATTTGTTGAAATACCTCACCAAAATAATCACCGGTGGCGCTAGGTAAAAAAGATTCTAAAAATAGCTGAAACTGAACATCGAAATCGCCATGTTCAATACTAATGTACGACACTAAAAATGGTACTAGGGTAACCATGAAAATCAATAACGGAAACAGTGCCATAAATAAACTAAAGGCAATAGCACTGGCGCGTGTTGACAACGTACCCCTTAATATACCAAGTACGTACATTTCAATAAGGTCATAAACAGAAAGCCCTTCAAAACCGGGTAGCCTGATTTGTTTTAACAACCTGACGAACCAATTTACAATAGGAATTTTTTCTAGCTTTTCTTCGACCTCTAAAGACATTAAACTGCTTTTAAACTCAAATCTAAATTATAAACCGAATGTGTCAATGCCCCTGAAGAAATATAATCCACTCCGCATTCCGCATACTCACGAATAGTTTTTTCATTTATACCTCCAGAAGATTCAGTTAAACAAGTGTCTCCTATTAATTTTACGGCAGTACGCGTATCTTCATAATTGAAATTATCTATCAATATACGATACACGCCTTCAGACTCTAAAATTTCTTTGATTTCATCTAAATTTCTAGCTTCAACGATGATTTTTAAATCACGACCTGTTTCTTGTAGATAGTTTTTGGTCTTATCTATTGCCTTGGTAATTCCGCCAGCAAAATCAATATGGTTATCCTTTAGCATAATCATATCATACAAGGCAAACCTATGATTTTCACCACCTCCAATTTTTACCGCCCATTTCTCTAATGCACGTATACCCGGTGTAGTTTTTCTAGTATCTAGAATCTTTGTACCCGTACCTTGCAAGAGATTAACGAACATATTGGTTTTTGTAGCAATGGCGCTCATTCTTTGCATTGCGTTCAAAACCAGTCGCTCCGCCTTTAAAATACTTTGAGAGCTACCTTCTATGTAAAACACAATATCACCGTGACTTACAGGTGTACCATCTTCTATTAATTTTTCTATTTTCAAATTTGGGTCAACAAAATAAAATACAAGCTCAGCAAAATCTACCCCAGCAATTATCCCTTCATCCTTTACCAACAATTTGGCCTTGCCTGTTGCAGTATCCGGTATACATGCCAGTGAACTGTGATCACCATCACCTACATCTTCTCTAATGGCATTTGCTATGATTAATGTAATCTCTTCTTTAAATTGTTCTTCTGAAATCATATGTATTAAATCTATTGTATTGCTAATTTACAAATCCATTTGCGAAATTGATTTACTTTTGACGTATGACTATAAAACTTTTAGCCATTGGCAAAACCGATAGTTCTCAATTACAAGAACTCATTGAGGTATATCAAAAGCGATTACAGCATTATATCAATTTTGAAATTGAACTGATTCCCGATCTTAAAAAGACTAAAAACCTATCTGAAGATCAACAAAAAGATAAAGAAGGTGAACTTATTCTTAAGAGGTTATCTTCTACAGATGTTTTAATACTTTTTGATGAAAAAGGAAAACAGTATACCTCTGTTGAATTTTCTACCTTTTTACAGAAGAAAATGAATTCTGGCATTAAGCAATTGGTATTTTTAATAGGAGGACCTTATGGGTTTAGTAGTGAAATTTATGCGAAAGCTGCCGGAAAGATAAGTTTATCTAAAATGACCTTTTCCCATCAAATGGTGCGCTTATTTATTACAGAGCAAATTTATAGAGGGTTTACCATTTTAAAAAATGAACCCTATCATCATCAATAAAACAAAGCCCACATACAATCACCTCTGATTAAGCTTGCTTTTCAAGTGATTTTACCATGTTCTCAGAAACACCTTCCAAATCTGTAAGTTCTTCCATTAGATATGAGATAAGCTCTTCTTTATGGTCCAAATTCTTTTCTATTTTAAGAACATGATTGTAATTCTTAATATTTTTCATGTGAGAATTAAAAGCATGCGTTTGGTGCCAAGCTATTTCTTTTAATTTCTGATTTTGAATAGTTATTTTCTTAATAGATGGATTAATAAAAAAGAATATTTCTACTATTAAAATCAATAAAGAAAAAACAGCCAATTCCAACTCAATAATCATCAAGGTACTAATATCTTCTTCTGAAGCTTTTTGAAATTGATCAACAATAATATCCATGACCACAAGAAATTTATCAGCTTCAGCAGATAATCTTTCTAAATCTACCGATTCTAATTTTTGGAAGTTATTCGTTGTTTCTAAAATAAAACTCAAGTGTGGTTGTAGCCTATCAAAGTTTTTTTGGATTTCATCATTATCCAACTTTGGAATTCCGGTGGCGTCATTACCTTCTTGCAATGCTTTGTTGGCATTTGAAAATTTATTCATTGCCAAACGCAACTGTCCATAATCACAGGTACCAAATCTACATTCGTATACACTTTTAACAATTGACTGAGACAACATTCTTTGCCTACCTGCCACATTTATTCTTAATGCATCTTGCTGTTGCCTAGCCAGAGAATACTGTATTATAGACTGTATTACTATCGTTAATACAATTACAGTAAAAACCAACAGGTAATAGTTATTGAAACTTTTACCAGATTTTAATTTCGATAAAATCTTTTTCCACATAGTTAAAGATATTTCCTACAAACGATAATTCTGCTACTATCATAACCTTTAAGAATTGGAAATGTTGTAAAACCATCGAAAAATTAAGCAAAAAAAGTGCAAGTTTTTCAACTTGCACTTTAGATATAAAAATTTATATGTCGACTAATCGCTACTCCATTAAAAGCAAACTAGTACAATACTCTAAACTTGATAGTATTTTCTACTTTTCTTAAAGCTTTAATTACATCTTTATTATACTCTTTATCTAAATCTGTTATCACATAACCTACCTCACTATCAGTAGAAAGATATTGACTTGAGATGTTTAATTCGTACTCCGCCAAAACCTTATTTATTTTAGCCATTATACCAGGTACATTCTTATGAATATGCAAGAATCTGTGTGATTTATTCTGTTTTGGCAAACGAATATTTGGGAAATTAACTGCATCTACCGTGTTACCAGAGTTAATATAATCCATTATTTTATTAGGAACAAAATCAGCTATATCGCGTTGCGCTTCTTCTGTACTACCACCAACATGCGGAGTAAGAATTACGTTAGGGAAACCTTGCAGTTTGGTTTTGAACTCACCGTTACTTCTTGGCTCATCTGGATAAACGTCTACCGCTGCACCACCAACATGACCATCTTTTAACCCTTCTGCCAAAGCATCGATATCAACAACGAAACCTCTAGAAAGATTAATCAGCATGGCACCTTTCTTCATTTGCTTTATTTCTCGTGCTCCAATAAAGTTTTTGTTTGCCTTATTGTCGTCTATATGCAACGTAACCACATCAGACACATTTAACAAATCTTCTAAAGAATTGCATTTAACCGCATTACCTAACGCTAATTTATCATCAACGTCATAGTAATATACACGCATACCCATAGCTTCTGCCAAAACTGATAATTGCTTACCAATGTTACCATAACCTACTATACCTAAGTTCTTACCACGAACCTCTCTTGAGCCTGCTGCCGTTTTTTGCCATTGCCCTTCATGAATCTCCCTACTACGATCAAACACACTACGCATTAACATAATGATTTCACCTATGGCCAATTCTACTACAGACCTTGTATTGCTATAAGGAGCATTAAAAACTACAACACCTTTTTTCTTGGCAGTTTCTAAATCTATTTGAGTGGTACCTATACAAAAAGCACCAACTACCAACAATTTATCAGCAGCGTCTAAAACCGTTTGTGTTACCTGGGTTTTAGAACGGATACCAAGAACATGAACGCCCTTAATTTTTTCTAACAGCTCTTCTTCATATAAACTATGTTTAATCAATTCAACGGAAAAACCGTCTTCTGATAAATTATCAAATGCAGCGGTGTGCACATTTTCTAATAATAGAACCTTAATTCTATTCTTTGGGTACGAGATATTTCTTGGCAATTTGTTCACAAATAAAAATTCATCTAAACTTGGTGTAACATAATCCGCATTGTTAGCGGCTTTTTCTCTATGCACGTTTTCGGTATATGCAAAAAACTTATCTGCGATACCTGCTTCGCGCATTACATAATCACTGTAACCATCTCCAATCACTTGAACTTCTCCGTCCAAATTCATCTGCTTTAAGCAATCAATTTTGCCATTGTGCTGAGATAGTACATTTTTTTCATCAAAACCGATGATATTGCCATCTTCGTCGAATTTAAACGTATTCGCATACACTCGATCAGATGGTATATTGTATTCTTCTACAATAGGGTCTATAAACTCTTTAAATCCGCAGGATATTACATAAATATCATCTGCATACTTTTCAAAAAACTCTTTATTGGCAGCGATAGACTTAGATATTTTATTTCTAAGGTTATCTACCAAACCGTCTAAATCTTCCTTTTTAGCATGCAACAACTTAATTCTACGCTCCAACGACTCAGTAAACGAAATATCGCCATCTATACCTAAATTGGTTATTTTTTGAATTTCTTTAATAACCTCGTCTTTGTTGGATCTTCCTTCTAAAGTCATTTCGGCAAGGACATCTAATGCTTCTACCCTAGTCAACGTACTGTCAAAATCAAAAACGTATTTTCTACTAACTTCTACCATTATTCTCTTTTGGGTGGATAAGAATTTTTGTTATTAAAATAAGTAGCAAAAGTAAAAATTTAATTTATCCTGATAAATGATATCCTATAAATAAAACAAAAAGGTTATGTTCTGATGCAAATTGACAAAATGACAAGCTTTTAGTCTAAATATTGAAGAACCGATAATGAGAATTCTTTAGTTCTATATGTACCATTATGATCTCCCGGTACTCTTTCTAAACTCCCATTTTTAAAAGCATTACTTAACTCTTTAGAATCACCGTTATCATTATCCTTATCTCCACAAATCACCAAAACGTCTATTTTTATTTTATTTAATTCATCAATTGAGGTTACCGGTTGAAACTTTTGCTGCAAATGCAACGAGCGTAAATCTGCATTTATAGATTTTGCATAATCAACAGCACCTTTGGTTTCATCATTTACATCGCCATTAAAAGCTTTAGAGAACATAAATCTTCTATCCCAGTTGGGATTCGTAAAATCTATTCCCATTCCTCCCAAAACAGCTTTTTTAATTCTAGACTCTTGTGTCAAAAGTTTTGCCAATACAATACTTCCTCTAGAATAACCAATAGCTTTATACCCGTCGATATCTAAATGATTCATCAACAGCACCAAATCTCTCACCTCGGCATTGTTTTGATATGCTTCTTCATTTTGCGGTTTGTCAGAATCTCCGTTACCTCGTAAGTCAGGAATGATTACCCGGTAACCGGCTTTAAGTAAATCTTGTTTTAATTCTGTTTTATCCCAAGATTTTCTAGAATTTATAAATCCGTGCAACAACAAAACAACCTCTCCCTTACCTTCATCGGTATAGGCAATTTGTACACCATCAAACGACTGAAATTTATTGAATTGAGAATTAGCTTTTTGCAAAATAGATACTAGTAACAAACAGATGAAGAAATACCTTGAAACCATTATACCTTTATTTGAGATGTATACAAAAGACCTGCCAAGATTGCCAAACCAAAGCTTACTAAAGTCCCTATTAAGATATACTCCGTCAGCTTTCTATTATTGCGTTCTTTAAGGTCATTGAACCTAAAAACAGATTTTGCCGCAATCAATAAACCAATAACTTCCCATCTACCGAGTACTATAAAAATCAAAACAAATAATCTTTCTATTATACCAATATACTTTCCAGCATTTGGAAGCGATTTATGATCGGTTTCAATTTGATTGGACATTCCTTCTAAAATCATACCCATTATAATTGCCGCCGGATAGGTTACAAATACAATTGCCGTTATTAAATACCAGTCTAAATTTTCAAAAAGTGATAAGGTATGAGCATATAAATCAGTGTAAAATGCACAGCAATATATTACGAGTACATGCAATATTTGATCTATAAAAAACGGAACGCTTTTACTCTTGAACCAGTCATTTGCATACAGTTTTAGCGCATCAATACCAAAATGTGCCACGGTTACCGTTAATGCTATTTTATATAGTGACAAATCCCACAAGAGAAGCATATATAATGTAAAATGCAATAATACATGTACGTATAGAAATTTAGATTTTATCTTATTTGCTTGCTTGTGAAGTACCCATCTTGTAGGTTGTAAAACAAAGTCTCCTATTAAATGGGCCAATATTAGTTTTATAAAAATCAACATATTTATTTACCGGTAATTAATTCTTTATAATATGATAATACATCTAAAACCAAATCTAATCTTGCTCTTTTTAAACGCTGACTTACAGCAGACTGTTTTATACCTAACTGTTGTGCAATTTCTTTTTGTGAATAATGAGGATAGTCTAGCGACAGTGTTACAATTTCTGCAGAAACAACGCTCCAATCATCCATAAAATCTAAAGCTAAACGCAACATTAAATTTAATGTACGGTCATGTGCCTTTTCTCCGGTTGCAATACTAAGATTTACTTTACTTTCTTTAAGAGTTTCAAAATTACGCCCAGATCTTTGGTATGCAGGTCCGTTAGATTCCGTTACACCGGTGCCAATATAGGTCTCTAAGCCTATACCAATACCCATTCTAACATCTAAGCCTTTAATTGTTTTTAGCATTGCCTTTATACGAATAGCCGTGAACAAAGCATTTTTTTCTGTAACCTTTAGCTGAAATTCATCACCTCTATAAATCTCCCAATTCATTGGTGATGCTCCAAATTGATTGAAATAATTCTTCAATAAATCCATCCATTGAGCACTAGGATGGTTTTCAGAATTAATAATATCTCCGGTAATTATAGCTATCATGATTATTAGTTAAAACGCTAATATATTAAATTATAAGCAAATTAGTTAATATTTATAATTATAAGCGTAGTCGGTAATGTGAAAAAAATAAAATCTGAATTAAAACCAGCGTCTGGTTAATATACAATAATCTTTGAAGGAACGCCCAAATTTATCTAAGAGAATTCGTTCTTCAGGTATAATCTGAAAACGATTCATATAGCTTACAAACCCAGCAGCGATCAACGTATTGAAAGCATTACCCAAGAATACACCTAAAGCCAACAACAAAAGAAGAAGCGCTAAGTACATTGGGTTTCTAGAATATTTAAAGATGCCGTTAACCACCAAGTTAGAAGCTTTATCTGGTTTTGTAGGATCTATGGTTGTACTTGCTTTTTTAAATTGAAATAAAGCAAAGAGTGCAATCACCACTCCCAGACCTATTAAAATCTTTGTTAATAATAGCTTTCCAAAGAAATCAAAATAACCAATTGGTAAAAATTTTGCCAATAGATACATCATCAATCCAAAACATAAAAACACTAAAGCAGGTGGTACTTTTAACTCCATTTTATAAAATTACTACTTTTGATGCTGTAAATTGACAAACCAGATTCCAAATTGTTCCCATGAAGCTAGTTTTTGCTACCCACAATCCTAACAAACTAAAAGAGGTTCAACCTTTGGTCCCATCCCAAATAGAACTCATAAATTTGGAAACCATAGGTTGTACTACAGATATACCTGAAACAGCAACAACCCTTGAGGGCAACGCTAAACTAAAAGCGGACTTTGTAACCAACAACTATGACCTATCTTGTTTTGCCGATGATACGGGACTTTTAGTGAACTCCCTAAACGGAGATCCCGGCGTGTACTCTGCACGTTATGCAGGTCCCCACAATGATTCTAATGCAAATATGGACAAGCTGCTGACCAATCTTAATGGTGAAAAAAATAGATCTGCCTACTTCAAAACCGTAATTGCATTAAACCTAAATGGTAAAACACATATATTTGAGGGAAAAATTGAGGGTATCATAACGGAAATAAAAAGTGGTGTAAACGGTTTTGGTTACGACCCTATTTTTCAACCAAATGGATATTCGAAAACATTTGCAGAATTACCTTTATCCATTAAAAATGAGATAAGCCACAGAGCACAAGCTTTTAAAAAATTGATTGCATATTTAAACAGTATTCATGTTACAGGGTAAAAAAAATAATGAAACAGTAGAAGTATCAGTTGCATCTGAACGTGCAGAAGCAATTGGTGGTGTACTTATAGCAATATTTGCCGCTCTTATGGCAATTTCACAAATGGTAAACGGCGAACTAGAAGAAGAAATGATGATTGCCCATAATAATGTGGTAAGCTACTCTAGCTGGTACCAGTCTAAAAGTATTAAAGAGAGTCTTAAAGAAAGTGAACTCGATTATTTAAAAGCTTTAATTGAAAGTGGTATAGTCACAGGTGACAAAATTGCGACCATTGAACTTAAAATGGCCAATGTTGAAAATAAAATTTCTAAATATGAATCTGAGAAGACTGAAATTCTATTAGGATCTTCTGCTGTAGGTGAAGAAAACTGGGTACAAGATATAGAAGGAAAAATGGGTGTAATCACAGGAGTTAAACAATGGGAGCAACTGACAAAAACCTATGATTATGCCACTAAAAGATTTGACTACGCCTTACTATTCTTTCAAATATGTATTGTTCTTGGTGCTGTATGTATTATCATTTACGACAATCCTGTGCTACAAAAAGGGTTAATAGTATTAATGATCACCTTTGGTATTACAGGTACTTTCCTTTCTATATATGGCTATATGCTGGCACCGTAAGATTACTTTTTCAATTAAATTATACTGATTCAATTATTAGCAGTACCTTTGCCGCTTAATTAACGCCGCTGGTATAGCATGTGTTGCCCTGAGTCTAAATAGGTTATATACGATAATCGCTCTATGCAACATTCATATTTGCGATTTAGTATAACATATTTATGACAAAGTTTGAAGCACTGGGACTGCAGAAGTCCTTATTAGATGCTATTACTGATATGGGTTTTGAAAGCCCATCAGAAGTACAAGAAAAAGCAATCCCAATTTTATTGGAAAGTGAAACCGATCTAGTTGCCCTAGCGCAAACAGGTACGGGAAAAACCGCAGCATTTGGTTTTCCATTAATTCAAAAAATTGATAGTAATAGTAGAACCACACAAGGTTTAATACTATCACCTACTCGTGAGCTATGCTTACAGATCACGAAAGAAATGCAAGCGTATTCAAAATACGAGCGTAATATCAATGTAGTCGCCATTTATGGTGGTGCAAGTATTACAGACCAAGCAAGACAAATTAAAAGAGGTGCGCAAATTATTGTTGCTACCCCTGGTCGAATGAAAGATATGATCAGTAGACGTCTTGTTGATATCTCGAACATAGACTATTGTGTTCTAGATGAGGCTGATGAAATGCTGAACATGGGCTTCATGGAAGATATAAAAGATATTCTTTCTGGTACGCCCGATGAAAAATCAACATGGTTGTTCTCTGCAACGATGCCTAGAGAAGTAGCTACTATTGCTAAAAAATTCATGCATTCTCCACAAGAAATTACAGTGGGTGCAAAAAACTCTGGAGCATCAACCGTACAACATGAGTATTATGTTGTTGGTGGTAGAGATCGTTACCCAGCTTTAAAAAGATTAGCTGATACAAACCCAGATATATTTGCAGTTATTTTCTGTAGAACGAAACGTGATACTCAAAAAGTTGCCGAAAATTTAATCGAAGACGGTTACAACGCAGGTGCTTTACATGGAGATTTAAGTCAGAACCAAAGAGATTTGGTGATGAACTCTTTTCGTAAAAGACAAATTCAAATGCTTGTAGCTACTGATGTTGCTGCACGTGGTATTGATGTTGATGACATTACACATGTTATCAATTACCAATTACCAGATGAAATCGAAACCTATACACACCGTAGTGGTAGAACAGGTAGAGCTGGTAAATCTGGTATATCGATGGTTCTTGTTACTCGTGGCGAACAACGTAAGATTAGAGCTATAGAGAACAAAATCAATCAAAAATTTGAATTGAAAAAAGTTCCTACGGGAATGGAAATATGTGGCATTCAATTACATCACTTAGCCAATAAAATAAAGGATACTGAAACTAATTCTGATGTTGATCCTTATTTACCTGAAATCAATGAGATTTTAGAAGGTATAGATCGTGAGGAATTAATAAAGAAATTAATATCTGCTGAATTTACAAGGTTCTCTAACTACTATAATAAGTCTAAAGATTTAAATTCTTCTGACAGCGGCAGAGAAAGAAGTGACGGTCGAAGAGGTGGTGAAATACCAACTAGTGGCGCTGTTCGTTATTTCATAAACGTTGGTGAAAAAGATGGTTATGATTGGATGTCTCTTAAAGACTTTATTAGAGATACAGTAGGACTTGGACAAGAAGATGTCTTTAAAGTTGATGTAAAGGAAAGTTTTTCATTTTTTAATACAGAAAGTGAAGCTACCCAACAAATTCTAGAAAAATTCACTGAGTTTAAAGTTGATGGAAGATTTGTTAATGTAGAAGTTTCTAAAAACCCAGGTGGCGGCGGTAACCGAAGAAGAAGCGGCGGTGGCGGCTTTAGAGGCAAAAGAAGCGGCGGCCGAAGAGATGATGACCGTGGCGGAAGAGGCAGAAGAGATGGCGGTGGCGAGTCTAAAGGCAGAAGACGCGACCGTAGTGAATCTAGCAGTCCTAACTCCGGAAAAAGACGTAGCAACAAAAGAAAGGGAGATTTCTTTTAGTTAATTGTATATTAAAAATACGCTTCGGCGTATTTTTTTTGTTTTGTTTGTAACCTAATTACGCTGTTAGTACAATGAAATACTTTTTATCGCTCACATTTATATTGTTATCTTTTATAGGTTTCTCACAAGAAACAGATGAAGGTCAACGCTTGAACGCTGTTGTTATAAACGCACAATCCAATGAACCGCTAGAAAGTGTTCACGTAGTAAATCTTAACCAAGTTTTTGGAACTATTACTAATGAAAAAGGAGAATTTTC
Source organism: Maribacter sp. (assembly GCF_039968975.1). Taxonomy (GTDB): domain Bacteria; phylum Bacteroidota; class Bacteroidia; order Flavobacteriales; family Flavobacteriaceae; genus Maribacter. Next base: position 15,460 of record NZ_JBDVOT010000149.1, read on the forward strand.
AATTACCGCAGCAGTAAACGATACTTTATATTTTTCCTTTCTAGGATTTAAATCGCAAAAAATTAGGGTAACCAATGATATGTTCAAGTTTGAAAATACCGAAATAGCATTGACTGAGCTTGCTTATGCTCTTGAAGAAGTTATTGTTAGACCTTATCAGCTTACAGGGTATCTTGAAATTGACGTTAAAAACCTTCCTATTAACAATGCTTACCAATATAGTATCTCTGGCTTAGGCGTGAGCTATGAAGGCGGTAATAAAAACCCAAGTGCCGTAACAAAGGTTTTGGGAGCCATTCTAAACCCCGCAGATTTATTGCGAAACCTCTTTGGCAAAAAACCTGCACAAATGCGCAAGCTTAGACAAATGAGAGAAGATGATGATATTCGTAACCTTCTCGCCTCAAAATTTGATAGGGAAACGCTTACAGAGTTCCTTCAATTAGAAAAAGTAGATATTCAAGACATTTTAAATAACTGCAATTATTCTAAATCTTTTATTACGACAGCCAACGACCTCCAGATTCTTGACGCTATCAGTAGTTGTTATGAGGAATACAAAGTTCTTAATAGAAGGAAATAATATTTTTTAAAATGGAATCCTTGTTATAGCTTTATTGCAAATAACTGGGAAATGAAAAACGTATTTTTACTAGGGCTATTTTTTATAGTGTTGATTTCTTGCCAACCTAAGAGCAAAGAAAAATCAGAAACTATTGCCGTAATTAAAGATTCAATTGAAGTTTCTAAAAAGAACCCCAATTTTCAATGGGAAGCCGCTACAGTATATTTTCTTCTTACCGACCGTTTTAACAACGGAAATACAGCTAACGATCTAAATTTTGAACGTGATGAAGAAACTGGGAAACTAAGAGGATTCTTAGGCGGAGATATTCAAGGAATTACGGACAAAATTAATGAAGGCTATTTTACGGACCTTGGTGTAAATGCTATTTGGTTTACGCCCGTGGTAGAGCAAATTCATGGCGCTACGGATGAAGGTACAGGTAACACCTACGGCTATCATGGTTATTGGGCTAAGGACTGGACCAGCCTTGACCCCAATTTTGGTACTAGCAAAGACCTTAACACATTAATAAAAACAGCTCATAAAAATGGAATTAGGATTTTATTGGACGTTGTCTTAAATCATACCGGACCTATAACAAAAGAAGATCCCGTATGGCCAGATGAATGGGTACGCACCTCACCTACTTGCGAATTCATCACTTATGAAAACACTACAGCATGTACATTAGTTGCCAACCTTCCTGACATACGCACGGAATCTGATGCTGCCGTTAATTTGCCAGATGCCTTACTTGCCAAATGGAAAACTGAAGGTAGATTAAGTGAAGAGCTTGATGAACTTGAATTATTTTTTGATAGAACAGGCTACCCTAGAGCTCCTCGTTTTTATATTATTAAATGGCTTACAGACTATGTAAACAAATACGGTGTGGATGGCTTTAGAGTAGATACGGTAAAGCACGCCAATGAAAATTCCTGGGCAGAACTATACAAAGAAGCTGCTTTGGCATTTGAACTTTGGAAAAAGAAAAATAAAGACAAAGTTTTAGACAACAACCCTTTTTATATGGTTGGCGAAGTTTATAATTATGGCATTTCTGGCGGACAAGAATTTGACCTTGGGGACAAAAAAGTCAACTACTTTGATAATGGATTTAAAAGTCTTATAAATTTTGAATTAAAGACAGATGCCGAAAAGGATTATGAAACAATTTTTACCAAATACAGTAAACTATTACATACTACTTTTAAAGATAAGAGCGTATTAAACTACCTTACCTCTCATGATGACGGTCAACCTTTTGACCAAGAGAGAGCAAACCCCAAAAGAGCGGCTAACGTTTTATTGCTGACCCCTGGAGCTTCACAAATCTATTATGGTGATGAAACTG
>NZ_JBDVOT010000150.1:0-4209 GCF_039968975.1 Maribacter sp.
TGGCTGTTGGCTGTTGGCTGTTGGCTGTTGGCTGTTGGCTGTTGGCTGTTGGCTGTTGGCTGTTGGCTGTTGGCTGTTGGCTGTTGGCTGTTGGCTGTTGGCTGTTGGCTGTTGGCTGTTGGAATATAAACTTTATAAAAAAAGTCTCCTTAAAAGGAGACTTTTTTTTACAGGTGTACTTCTTACTTTTAATTCTTCACTTCATAAATTTTATTTCCAATTCTGACCACTCAGCTTCAAAGCTGCAATCACTATATCTTTTCTACTAATCTGCCCGACTAAAATATCATTTTTCATAACTGGCAATCTCCTTCTATTATGTTGGGCAAAAATACCTGCAGCATCAAATATTGAAATATCATGAGGAATGGTTTCCACCGACTTTGTCATAAAATTTTCTACACTTTTATCTAATATAGGCTGATTAAAATAGCGACTTTCAGAAATCTGCTTCATACAATCTGCTTCAGAAATGATGCCTACCAGAAACCCGTTGGTGTCCAAAACAGGTCCTCCAGAGATTTTATGTTTCGCAAATTTCTCCATTACGTCTAAAATTGAATCATCTGGCGAAAAAGTGATTAACTTAGTAGTCATATAATCAGCGACCAAAATTGGGGCTTCAAATTCTTTTTTAAATACTTTTCTAACGCCTTGAAAGCTTTTGATCCCCATGATAGTTTGTTTAAAGGTTGATTACTAAAGATACTAAATAAAATAAGAATTACTAATAATATTCTATATAAACCATTTAATACTCAATATTTTGTGAGTTTTTAAAAGAATATCATAATTATGAAGAAAACACCGACCTTACTCACATTACTTCTAATCATTCTTGCTACCTATTGGAGCTTTAGAGTTTTATTACCCCAATATCATGAGGGCGAAGCTGTGGCAGAAACTGAATTTTCTACTGACAGAGCTTTACAACATGTAAAAGAAATATCAAAAGAACCACATGGTGTTGGGTTTCCGGCACATACCACTGTTAGAAATTATATTACTGCAGAGCTTCAAAAGTTAGGATTAGAGACCTCTTTACAAGAAGGTTATACCGCTGGCGATTGGGGAAATTTGAGCAAGGCAGAAAATATACTAGCACGTATTAAAGGAAGCCAACCAGGTAAAGCATTATTAATATTAAGTCATTATGATAGTAACCCTCATTCTTCTTTAGGTGCTAGTGATGCAGGTAGTGGCGTAGCTACCATTATAGAGGGCGTAAGGGCTTTCTTGAAAACCAATACCACACCCAAAAACGATATCATCATTCTTATCTCTGACGCTGAAGAATTGGGACTAAACGGCGCAGATCTTTTTGTAGATAAACATGAGTGGTTAAAAGATGTTGGCTTGGTCCTAAATTTTGAAGCTCGTGGCAGCGGAGGTCCAAGTTATATGCTAATGGAAACCAACAGAGGAAATAGCAAGTTGATATCAGAATTCATTGCCGCAAATCCTGAATTTCCTGTAGCCAATTCACTTGCCTATAGTATTTATAAGATGCTACCTAACGATACTGATTTAACAGTATTCAGGGAAGATGGCGATGTAGAGGGCTTCAATTTTGCTTTTATCGATGATCATTTTGATTACCACACTCAAATAGATAATTACGAGCGATTAGATAGAAATACACTGGCACACCAAGGAAGCTATTTAATGCCTTTGTTAAACTATTTCGGTAATTCTGACATTAGCAATTTAAAGAGTTTGGACGATAATGTATATTTCAATGTTCCTTTCTTTAAAATGGTCTCTTATCCTTTTAGTTGGATCATGCCAATGTTAGGTATTGCAATTCTTGTTTTCATAGTACTATTAATATCCGGATTCAGAAAAAAGGTGCTGAACGGAAAAGACATTTTAAAAGGATTTATTCCGGTACTCTTTACTTTAGTGTTGAATGGTATTGTGGGCTTCTACAGCTGGCAGTTTTTAAAATGGGTCTACCCAGCTTATAATGATATTCTGCATGGGTTTACCTATAATGGTCATGCCTATATCTTTGCATTTACGCTATTTTCATTAAGCACCTGTTTCTACGCATATTACAGGTTTAGAGTCATAAAAACTGCAAATTTACTGGTAGCACCGTTTATTATTTGGATAATTATCTGCGGTTTGGTAGCAGTATATTTAAAAGGAGCCGCCTTTTTTATTATACCGTTATACAGCTTTTTGGTTGCCTTTTATGTACATATCAACCAGAAAAATCCCGATGCTTTTTTACTGGTATTCTTAGGTATACCCGCAGTATTTATTTTTGCTCCGTTCGTACAAATGTTTCCGGTTGGGCTAGGTCTTAAAATGATGGTAGCTTCTACCCTATTGACCACGCTAATTTTCTTTTTACTACTTCCGTTAGTTACAAAATATAGAAAAAAAGGCGCCTTGGCTTTTCTAAGTTTCTTGTTATTTGCCGGTTATATGGTATCTGCACATATGCATTCTGGTTTTACTAAAGAACGCCCAAAACCAACTAGCTTATTATACGTTTTAGACACCGATGAAAATACGGCAAAGTGGGCAACCTACGAGCATGAATTATCTGATTGGACCTCACAATATATTACCAAAAAATCAGCAGATAGTATTCTCAGTAAAAAGACCATTAGCAGTAAATACGGTTCTAATTTTACGTATACGAACGTAGCTCCTTTAAAAAAAGTACCAAAACCTACTATTGAAATACAGTTAGATACTATTATCAATGCTGTACGTACGGTACGTTTGTGTGTTACCCCAAACAGACCTATAAACCGTTTAGAGGTATTTACCAATGAAGTTGATATTTTAAAGGCAGATGTAAATGGCATTGAATTATCTGAATACTTTCTACAAAACAGATATGGTGGCAGATTAATAACCAATTACATTAGTGATAAAAATTATACTGATATAACCCTAGAAATACCACAAAATCAAGAATTAGAACTCACCGTATATGAAGCCTCTAACGATTTACTTGATAACGGTCTGTTCTCTGTACCACCAAGAAAAGAAGATCAAATACCGATGCCATTTGTGCTGAACGATGCTATACTAACCATACAAAAAGTAAAGTTTGAATAAGAAAATTGGTGTAATTGGTTGTGGTTGGCTAGGATTGCCATTAGCGGAGAGCTTACTTGCCGAGGGTTATAATGTCAACGGAACATCAACTTCAGAAGATAAATTAGCGGTCTTAAAGAAAAAGGGAATCCGTCCGTTTCAAATTTCATTATCAGAAAATAAAATCAATGGCGATATAGATACCTTTCTAGAATCGCTCTCTGTTCTTGTTATTAACGTTCCACCTAAATTAAGAGGCAAAGGACCCAAAGAAAGCTATTTTGAAAAAATTAAACTACTGTATAACGCTGTCAAAAAATCTACAGTAAGAAATGTCATTTTTGCAAGTAGTACGGCAGTTTATGGTGATGCAAAAGGACAGGTAGATGAGAATACGAAAACTATACCAACGACCGAATCTGGCAAACAATTACTACAATGCGAAGACCTTTTAAAAAACGATAAAGAATTAAACACGACCATTATTCGCTTTGGCGGATTAATTGGTCCAAATAGACACCCGGTTACAATGCTATCCGGTAGAGAAAACCTTAGTGGCGGGGACGCTCCGGTCAATTTAATTCATTTAGATGATTGTGTTGGTATCATCAAAAAAATCATTGAACTGGACTATTATAATGATCTCTTAAATGCCGTTTATCCTGAGCATCCAACTAAAAAAGAATATTATACTGAACAAGCCATTAAAAGAGGTATTACACCACCACAATATACCTCAACAGGTCAAAATCTTAAATTAATTACATTTTGTAGTATTTTTCTTATTAACGAGTATATCTTTCTTACAAACATTAAATGAGCTTACACAACACCTAGTGTCATTTTCGCAACAAATAGCCAAAAACAACGTTAATATACTGTTGTATGCCAGCTACTTATCGACGTATGACATACCTTTGTATAACAATATAAAACCATAATGTTATGAAGAAAGATAAATTACGGGAGAGGGTTTTAGTTGAATTAGAGAAGCTCATCTCCCTAAGTTGCAAGAACCCAAACGGTTCTAAAAAGTATGAAGATTTGCATATTGCATTGTTGAAAAAATACTATAATGCTACCAATGTTACTATAGACTATCACCGTCATAGAATAAAAATGGAAGTTATAGAAGACGATAGCTTATATGAC
>NZ_JBDVOT010000151.1:0-22110 GCF_039968975.1 Maribacter sp.
AAAACCACCGCTTACAGGCTTTGAAACTATAGTTACACCATCAGGTACATTTTTAAGTACCACGCGCTTATCCGAAAAATAAACTGGTTCTACATCAATCATATCCAGCACTGAGTCTCTTACTACAAAAATCTTATTGCCTTCTAATAATAAGCCTCTATCTACCTCAATAGCATTTTCCTCTTTTTTAGCATCTAAGTCTGCTTCTAAGTACATACCTTCTCTCAGGTTCTTATCATCGACTTCTATATACGCATTTACCGTTTGTGTCAACTGATCAATGCTTCCATTGATTCTAGTCACTTTACCTTTATACGTTGTGTTATCATCTAAGTTGGTCAACTCAACAGATTCACCTACTTTCAATAAATCTGTATATCGTTTGCTAACAGCAACTTCTAGCTCATATACTTCCGTATTAATGAACTCCCCTAACTTCTGACCTGATCTAACCAAAGTTCCTTCAGTTACCAAAGTTTCGGTAAGAACACCTGAAAATGGTGCGATAATACGATACTTGGATAATCGTTGCTCTAAATTTTTTACATTATAGTAACTAGTTAAAATACCTCTACCAGATATAAAAAACTTTTCTTTCTCCGTTGTCATTTCTGGAAGTGCAGGAGTACTTTTAGACATATCGAAATTAGAAAGATAATCTTGCCACTTAGCATAAATATCTGGATAATCTAATCTTAAATCTGGCATTACAGCCGTTAGCTGGTTAAAGAGGTCACTTTTTGCAGATTGTACGCTTGCCGCATACTCGTTTGCATCTATACTTATTATAGTCTCTCCTTTACGAAAAGCCTGACCTTCTTTAAATAATTTACTTCCTTTCTTGAATACACCCTGAACTTCAGCATATAATTCTACACGTTGCTTAGCAGTTAAATTACCATTTGCCGATACAACAATAGGTACCGTACCATTTTTAACAACCTCTGTAAAAACCGTCTTCACTACTTTCTCTGATTTCGGTTTAAATGTTTTCTTACTATCAATTATATATCCTGCCAAGAAAAAGGATACTACAATTAACAAAATACCTAGTACGGTAAAAATAATTTTTCGCATTTTATTATAATTTATAAGCGTATTTCAAAAAACACAGGGGCAAAAATACTTTTTTACGTCCCTTACGATTATGCAAATTAGATGAAACGACCAAATTCAGTAGTGAAACGACTTTGATACTCTTTCAGCTTATTTTACTACTATTATTAGGGGTGTTATCTACAAAAGAATACTTATTGTTAACGTCTAAAAACCATTTACTATCTACTAAAACAATCAAAATATTGTTAAAACAAAACCTAAACTTTAATTAGATTTTAACTGAAAAATTTTGTGTTTCAATTAATCATTGGCGAAACTACAAAAAAACATATCTGGCATGGAAAGCACGTATGGTTAAAGTAATCATAAAAAATGTCTAAACTGAGCAAGATTAAAGCACAAAAAGGGATGCTTGGCATCCCTTTTTATCTATCTAATTTAGTTTCGTTTTACATCTTCATATTTAGTATCAACAACACGTATTTTATTAACTTCTGTTGCACCAAATTTCATATTTAAAAATTCATCATCACTATCAAAAACAGCCAGCTTGGAACTCTGCATTCTTAATAATGAATTTAATGATCTAAAATCGTTACCCTGCAACTGCACAAACTCAAGATTACTCAACGTTGCCAGACCACTAGGTAAATCACCTTCAAATTTATTATATGAAAGAATCAATTCTTTTAAATTTACCAAACGCCCTAAATCTACTTCTATAGAGCCTGCTAGTTTATTACCAAAAAGTTCAAGTCTTTCTAACTTACCTAATTTTTCAATGGATGTAGGTAGGCTTCCTTCTAAATAGTTACTTGAAAGGTTTAATGATTTTAAATTTGACATCTCTCCTATTCCGCCTGGAATTTCACCTTGCAATAAGTTATTAAAAATAGACAGTTCTTCTAATTGCGTCATTTTCGAATAATCTTGTGGCATCTTGCCCGTCAATTTATTCATCTCTAAACGCATAACAGACAGCTTTTCTAACTTAAATATATCTTTTGGCAAATTACCCTCTAGTATATTAAAAGCAAGGTTCAAGGTTTTTAAATGTGACAAATTTGATATTCCTGCAGGAATAGACCCTGTAAGATTATTACGATAAAGTTTTAATGCTGTTACATGACCATCTTCAACTTCTACGCCAAACCATGTAGATGGATCTGTTTTTACATCCCATTTATTTTGCCAATGATCACCATTGGTACTTTTATGGAAATCTAATAAGTACTGCTTTTCACTTGATGCTATTTGAGCATTAACAATACAACTAATAGACAGAACAAATAGCAAACAGAAATAGGTTATAAAATTTTTCATACTGAAAAAATTAAGTTTTTGGGGAATTTTACTCATACCATTTACTATACAATACCGCCCGTAAACAATACTGGTGTAAAAAGTACTTTTATTATAACGTGCAAAAAAAACATTTATGATACAGTATTGACAGTAAAATACTTAAAACAAAAAAGAGATGCTATTCAACATCTCTTTTTTTCACCAAACTAACTAAAAGTGTAAACTACTCTTACTCTTCTATATCTTCAAACTTCGTATCTGCCATTCTAGACCTACTGAAGTTGATATCTTTAAATTCTAACTTTTTATCTTCTTTATCATAATCAAACACTAAATATTCTTTAGTCTCTAAAAATTCTAAAGCTTTAAAAGAACTAAAATTGTTGTTCTGAATCTGAAACACTTCCAAACTCGCCAAATCTGCAAACTCATTAGGAATATCACCTATAAGCCTATTATTTGCCAATACTAATTCTTTCAACTTACTTAACTTACCCATATCTCTAGGTATAGCTCCTTCTAATCTATTTTCAAAAAGACCTAAAGTTTCTAATTGAGATAATGCACCTAGTGAACTGGGTATATCACCATGAAATTCATTGCTTGAAAGATTTAAAACTTTTAGTCCAGTTAAGTTACCTACTGTAGCCGGAATTTCACCTGTAAAAAAATTATTGAAAGCCGAAAGCTCTTCTAATTGAATTAAGCTACCTATTCCTTCTGGCAACTCACCATTCAACCTATTCATTTCTAACTTTAATACTTTCAAATTAGATAGATTAGTTATCTCTACAGGCAATGCACCCGTTAATGAATTGAATGCTAGATTCAACACCTTAAGATTCTCTAAATCTCCTATTTGTGTAGAAATTGGTCCCATTAAATTATTATGGAACAGATTAATTTCTACTACTTTATCATTTTCAACCTTAACACCATGCCACTGTGAAACCGGAGCTTTTAAGTCCCATTTCTTTACCCAATGATTTCCATTTGATGTTTCGTAAAAGTCTATTAAAGCTTTCTTTTCTTTTTTAGATACTTCTGCAAAACATACAGTTGTCAGAAATAATAAGCTAAAACTTAAATAATATAATTTTTTCATTTGATGGTAGTTTGTCAATTTCAATACACTAGGAATTCTCCTACAAATTTGAACTAATAACGTCGAAAAATGAAATTTTATCGTTGACTGACCCTTGTTTGTTGTGAAAAGAGCTGAATATGTTGTGAAACTACCAAAAATGTAGGTCAAAAATAATTGGTCTACTCTAATTCGTCAATTTCCATTGTAAGAGTTTCCCAATTCTGCATTAACGTCTCTAATTTCTTCTTTTTAGCTTCATAACCATCAAAGAAATTAGGCTTTGCTATGGTAGCATCGTAATCTACTAGTAGTTCGTGATCAATATCTTTAATCTCTTTTTCAAGTGAACTAATTTTACTTTCAACCGAACTTAATTGATTTTTTAAACTTTTTAGTTTTTTCTGATCTTGAAAGGAGTTAGATGATTTAGGCTTTTCTTTTTTTGTAACTACTGCCTGTTTTTTTTCGATAGCCCTAAAATCTTCTACTTTTCGTTGCTCTAAATAATAATCTACATCACCTAAATATTCCCTAATTTTTTGATCTTTAAATTCGTATACTTTATTGGTAAGCCCTTGTAAAAAATCTCTATCGTGAGAAACCAATATCAATGTACCTTCAAAATTTAAACAAGCTTGTTTCAATACATTTTTAGATTTAATATCCAGGTGGTTTGTAGGCTCATCCATAACCAAAACATTAAAGGGCTGTAATAACATTTTCGCCAAAGCCAAACGATTACGCTCACCACCAGAAAGTACTTTTACATACTTATCAACTTCATCGCCCCTAAACAAAAATGAACCTAAAATATCTCTAACCTTACTTCTATTCTTTTCATTGGCAGCATCTATCATAGTATCTAAAATGGTTTTATTGCCATCTAAATACTCTGCTTGGTTCTGTGCAAAATATCCTATTTGTACATTATGACCCAGCTTAAGGTGACCTTCATACTTTAGGTCGCCTACTATAATTTTAGCTAACGTTGATTTACCTTGACCGTTTTGACCAACAAAAGCGGTTTTACTATCCCTTTCAATAAGTAAATTTATATCATTTAACACTAAATTATCTCCGTATGCTTTTGAGAGTTCTTCTATCTCTACCACGACCTTACCTGGCGTAACCGAAATAGGAAAACGCAAACTCATAACACTATTATCATCTTCATCTACCTCAATGCGTTCAATCTTATCCAATTTTTTGATTAATGATTGTGCCATAGATGCTTTTGTAGACTTCGCCCTAAACTTTTCTATTAAGCGTTCTGCTTGTTGTATTTCTTTTTCTTGGTTTTTTTGGGCATTTACCTGCTGCTGTTTAATTTCATTTCTAAGCACCAAATACTCAGTATAGGGCTTATTATAATCGTATATACGACCCAAAGAAATCTCAATGGTTCTATTGGTTACATTGTCCAAAAACATTTTATCGTGAGATACTATAACAACACCACCCGTATAATTGTTCAAAAATTGTTCAAACCAAATAATAGATTCAATATCCAAGTGGTTGGTAGGCTCATCAAGTAACAATACGTCATTAGTTTGCAATAACAATTTTGCAAGTTCTATACGCATACGCCAACCTCCGGAAAAAGTCTCTGTCTTTTTATCAAAATCTTCTCTTTTAAAACCTAGACCTTGTAGTATTTTTTCTGTCTCACCCTGATAATTGTATCCCCCTAAAATTTCATAGTGCTGGGTAATATCACTCAAATCTACAATAAGTTGGCTGTAAGAATCGGATTCATAATCAGTTCGTTCTGCCAATTGATGATTAATCTCATCCAGTTTTAATTCTAAAGTCTTAATTTCTTCAAAAGCTTGATACGCCTCTTCCAAAACTGATCGCCCTTCAACGAAATCTATATCTTGTCTAAGAAAGCCAATTTTAATATCTTTTTCTACCGCAATTACTCCGGTATCCAAGGGCATATCCTTATTCAACAATTTTAATAAAGTAGATTTTCCAGCTCCATTTTTACCTACTAGTCCTACTCTGTTTCCCCCATTTAAACGAAATGATATTTCTTCAAATAGATATTCTCCTCCAAAAGAGACCGATAGGTTGTGAACGTTTAACATAAATTCTAATTCTTCTTTATTACTTAAAACCGATATAATGAATATCAATTATTTTTAAGCCAATTGTATTTCTTATAGTAGATATTTGATATATAAAATATCATAAAACCGTACCTTAGTGTAAAGTTTTGCAAATGTTAAAAAAAGGAAACAAACTCTACAGTATTTTAACAGGAAGTTGTCCTAGATGTCACGAAGAAAGCATGTATTTAGATAAAAATCCGTACCATATGGGTAAAATCTTTAAAATGCACGAAAGGTGTAGCCATTGTGATCTAAAATACAAGATTGAACCTTCTTTCTTTTATGGTGCCATGTATGTAAGTTACGGAGTGGGAATTGCCTTTGCCGTTGCTGCTTTTGTAATCGCAAACATTTTTCTAGATGCCAGTCTTGTAGAAGCATTTATCGCTATTATTGCAACCCTTATCGTATTCATGCCAGTAATCATGAGAGTATCTCGAAATATATGGATCAATATGTTCGTGAAATATGATGCTAACGCAAAAACAAACCTTAAGAATTCTTAATCAGGAATAAAACGAGCTATATCCATTTCTTCTAATAGCGGTACATTAGAAACTATACAATCATATAATAATTCTGCCGCCCATGGTGCAATTGTTATTCCATGTGAACCAAAACCATTCAATACCCATAAATTATTGTATTTAGGATGCTTACCTACTAATGGTCTTCTGTCTTTAACCGTTGGTCGCATACCTGCCACATGATCAACTATTTCATACGGGCAACCCAAAAGTGTTTCAAGCTTTGCTATAAGCTCATTCTTAGCATCCTCTGTAATTATATTGTTCTTGTCATTTCTATGATATGTAGCCCCTACTTTATACAAATCCTCACCAAGGGGTATTAAAAAAATGGACGATTTGATAATATGAATTTCATTTAACGTCTTAGCCTTGATTATTATATACTCTCCTTTTGATCCTTGCATTGGCAGATAGTTGAAGTACGGATTCTGCATCATTCCGTACCCCTCGGTAAATACAATATGTTTCGCTTTGACATTTTTGTATTTCACAAAACCTTGCTCAATCTGAAGCTCGGTATAATCAAATGTATCAGAATTCAATTTATTTTCCTTTTTCAACCAATCCTCATAACTATCAAAAAGAAATTGGGTATTTAATCTACCGGTTTTCAGAACTTTTCCGAATTGAAAAGGAACTTTGATTTCCGTATTTTCATTATTAACCAATTTTGTATCTAGATACGGCTTAAGCTTCGCTTTGTCAGCAGCTTCAAACCAAAGGTTCTGCTCTTCTATTGAAGCAAATTTTCGTAGAACGTTCAACTTTTCATCAAACTTAACATTCAAAAACTGCTCTAATTGTGTATAAAATTCTGTAGCTATTGGCAATTGTTCGTCAGCCCTCCAGGAAAGTGTAAATCGTTTTAAAATAACAGGATTATACAATCCGCCGGCAACGCGAGAAGATGTTTGCGATCGATCATTAAAAACAATAAAAGTATTATTGTTTTTACGCAAAGTTTCACAAAATGCGGTACCCGCTAAACCTAACCCTACCACTATAAAGTCTACCATGACACAAATGTAATGACAATTGACTAAAACATATTATAAAAACAAAAGACCCAATCTTTCAATTGGGTCTTTTTTTTATGTGAATTGGATTTTCAGTAAGCTTAGTAAGCCCACATGTCTTGTTCCTTATCTCTAATTGTTTCTTTAATTCGTTTTGCTTCCAATAATTGGAACAGAGCATTATCTGAAATATAGTCATCAATATTTCTATCGCCCTGAACATTATCCTCTTTATAGATAACAGCATTGAATCTTCTTGCATTCAACAACATGTCAAAAGAAATAGGTTGTGCTGAATTCTGTGAATTAAAAAGCTTCGCTTCATGTAACATTTCACGCGCATCTGGATACCATACCCAGAAAAGCTCTACCATATCAGGATTTTCATCATCCATAAAATTTACATCTGGAGCAACTGGAGCAATACCTAAAAGACGGTATTTCAATTCTCCCTGTCTTTTATCAAAATACCATATTCCTTTAATATGATATTCTTCAATGTCGGCTGCAGAAATAGTTCTACGAGTAATATACTCTTCAGACACAGCTTCACCTGCATTCATTTGCTCATACCCATAATCTAGAGTATCAACCATTTGCAAGGCGTCTTTTAAATCGCTAAAAGTTCTTTTTTGCGTAAAATAAGAATCTGTATAAGTATCTAATTTTCCGCTTTTTAAATTTTTAACTAGAACATGGTATAAAGACCTTCTATCTGGTCCAATATCCATGGTATCTGTTGGATAATATAATGGGAAATTAACTCTCTCATCTAAATCTACGGTCTCCCATAAAGTTTTAGACCAAAGGATGTCCCTATCATCTACATAACCATATTCTAATGGAGCATCGTTATCGACGGCTTTCTGTGCTTCTGTACGAATACCAACCTCATCTGGTTTCTTTGCATTCAATACGTTTGCTTGGGCCATCATTGATAAAGGTAACATCGTTACCGCTCCCATTACTAAAACATTTTTCCAATTCATGTTTGTTTCACTTTAAAATTAACCAGGCAAGACCAAAGGACTTACCTGGTATCATCCTATTTATTTAGTTTGTAATCTCCACAACTACTGGAGATACTTTCTTCAACTTGTAACTCTTATTGTTTGTGATATAAGCTTCGATATCAAATATTTGAACGATATCTCCTCTTTTAGCACGTGATAAAGCTTGTTTAGCCTTAGCATTCATTTTGTTTCCTCTAACAGAAACAGTTGGTTGACCTGGCACTTTAAATTTAAATCCGCTTACCGCTAGGTTTAAATCAAAATCAAAATCTTCTAAACCAGCACCTATAGTAGCTATTTCAACATTCCTTTTTGGAAGTTTAAGGCTACCTGTTTGCTTACTTACAGAACCTTCTGGTCTTGGAATATCTTTAATTCTGAATTCAGATTTAGAAGATACAGACTGACCATCTGGTAATGTACCTGAAGCTGTAATAGTAACGTTTCTTCCAGTACCTGGAGTCATTACATACTTACTACCGCTTACAGATTTAAGACCTGGAGCAGATGCTCTTACCTTATTATTTGGTATACCTGGTATAGAGATAGACATTGGGTTAGCAACACCTCTATATACTACGTTCATTTTATCAGCAGCAATCAAAGCAGCATTAGGCTTAGATATTGTCGCAAAAGAATTTTTAACCTCAACAGGAATTTCTTCACCGTCTTGCTTAAAGTAGATAGTACCTTTTACTTCATGATCACCAGCAGAACCAGAACCAATCAACATTTTTACCCCACCAGCTTCTAATTTATAATCAGAACCTTCTGATAATTTTCTACCATCTAACGTTAACTCAGCTCTTACCGGAGTAGAAGAGTTATCAGTTTTACTGATGATGATTTTACCATCATACTTTTCACCTGAATAGTATGCAGATTTACTAGCTAAAAGAGATGTAGCAAAGTTCTTTAAAGAAACTTGTTCAGTCAACTCTCCTGCCAACATAGATTTCAAAGCTGCTTCTTCTGTTATTTTAACATCAGCTTGTAACTGAGTTAATTTTGCTAAAGATGCTACTAAAGGATACCCTTCATAATGATAGTTGATCCAGTCTTGTTTAGTACCGTCTCTTTTTTCAACTTTACCATTTTCATCTCCTGTTTGGAAACGATCGATAACTGATTGCTTTAAAGCAGCTGGTACTATTGCAGCAACTTGATCTCTATAACCGGTTAGGTTACTCATGAACTTTTTACCGTCTTCAGATAAAGTTTCACCTTGAAATAATTTCTGATCTAAGTAATCTGCCATATCCATACGAGCATAATCTTTAGGATCTTCGATCCCTTCCATCATACCTGTCTTAAGTCCTTCTAAGTAATCATAATACTCTTGAGACATTGCTTTGATCTGCTGAGCATTCTTATATAACTTGTCATACTTTGCAGCATCTTCAGATGCTTTAGTTCCAAGACTTTCCAAGAACGCATCGTTACTTGCAGTTGTCTTTTGGTTAGAAGTCTCTAGCTTTTCATTCATAATACCGAATGCGGCTAATACTTCTTTACTCATGTTTAACGCCAACATTGCGATGAAGATCAAATACATTAAGTTGACCATCTTCTGACGTGGTGATTGTTTTCCTCCTGCCATGGATTTTTAATTTAGATTTTTATTAATAATTGATTCGGGTTGGTAAAAATCCAAACTAGTTTTTGCTCATTGCAGATAACATACCACCATATACACCATTCAATGAAGAAAGGTTTGTAGACAAAGATGCCATTTGATCTTTAAGTGCACTTGCATTTTGAACAACTTCTTCATTAACTGAAGCTTGTTTGCTAGCACTTTCTAATTGTACTTTATAAAGACTGTTCAAAGACTCCATTTGAGAAGCAGCTTGAACCATTTCACTTGAATATTTCTTAGTAGATTCCATTGCATCAACTGTTGGAGCGATACCTTTAGCAGCACCTTCAAAGTTTTTAATGCTTGAACCTAAGCTTTCCATAAGACTTGCGTCTACACCAGCTTCTTTTAATAAATCATCTAATTTCTTAGATAAAGACGCCTCAGCTTCTTTTACTTCTGTTGCAGCTTGTGCTTTCTTGGGTGCTTTACTTTCACCGCCAGCTAATTCTGGGTATACTAATGCCCAGTCTAAATCGTCATCTACTGGTTCAAATGCACTGATCGCAAAAATTAATGCTTCTGTAATAAGACCTATCGCTAAAAGAATACCACCATTTAATGGTCCTAACTCCCAGTGAAGAATTTTAAATAATGCACCAATAATTACGACTGATGCTCCAAGCCCGTAGGCCATGTTAAATAATTTTTTTGTGGATTTTGACTGTGCCATGTTTAATTTAATTTAAGGTTTAATAAAAAAGATTTGGTTAAAAAAATGAATTTGAATTTATTATAAAACTATTAATATTGTTATTTATTGTGTTGAGTCTTCCTCACCCATATAATCTTGTACTGTTCTGAAACCTATGTAACTACGTGCCGAATCAGCGTATTCGTAATCTCTTGTACTTACTTGCAAAAAGTAAGCTACATCTTTCCAGGAACCACCTCTAATAACTTTCCTAGTATTAGATTGATCTCCACCGTTAGGGTTCATTGTTGATACATAATCGTATGCACTTGGATCGTAACTTGAATTTGTCCACTCAGATACGTTACCAGCCATATTGTACATATTAAAGTCATTAGGCTCGTAAGATTTCGCTTCTACTGTATATAAAGCAGCATCTGCAGCATAATCTCCACGTTGTGGCTTAAAGTTTGCCATAAAACAACCCGTATCACTAATTACATATGGTCCACCCCATGGGTACGTACCACCTTCGATACCACCTCTTGCAGCATATTCCCATTCAGCTTCTGTTGGTAATCTAAATTGATTAACAAATTGTCTACCACGACTCTTATTATCATCGTTTTTAAATTTCGTTCTCCAGTTACAGAATGCTTTCGCTTGTTGCCAGCTGATACCTACTACCGGATATTCGCTATATGCATCATGCCAGAAATAATCATTGTGCATTGGTTCGTTGTAAGAATAAGAGAAATCTCTAATCCAAACTGTTGTATCTGGGTATATCTCAACTTCTTCTGTACGAATAAAGTCTTTACGGCTCTTGTTTCCTTTTACAGAAGCACGTGCAGCTGCCTCAATATCCATCCAGCTATACTTATACTTTAATGTCTTAACATCAATAGTACGTTGACCGTTATACGACTCTTCTTCAGATAGATAGATAGAATCCATAATTTCTGTATAATACTCATCTGGATAATCTGATGTGTTCCAAACTAGGTCTTCATCTTTGCTCAACGCTCTACCTTCGTAACCCGTTTCACCCATACCTGAGTAATTGTCCAACATATACTTATCGTATACAGATGCTCTTGTAGTATCTGCATCTTTAAAAGCATAGTCACCAATACCTCCTTCTTCTGGACCAATACCTAATTCATCAGCTAAAATGGCTAGTTTGGTTCTAACGATAGAATCCTTTACCCATTCTACAAACTGACGATACTCACTATTCGTGATTTCGGTATCATCCATGTAAAAAGAACGTACCGTAACCGTCTTGGTCGGCGCATTCAATAATTTTCCTTGGTCTTCTTCACTCTTACCCATTATGAAAGAACCCCTTGGGATAAGTTCCATTCCATATGGTTTTTCCGGATACCATTTTTTTCCCTGGACTCCAGTTAGCTCACCTTTCTGCTTAGACCCACAACTTGTGAGTAAAAAAACAAACGCTATAGAGGATAACAATAGCTTCTTCATACTTTAGGTTAAATTTCGATTATGGTTAAACTCAGAATACAATAATTTATTCTAACAACTAAAACTAGGTTTTATATAAAATATTGTATTAAAGTCTTTTAATGCTTTAAAAAAATAATGTTAATTAAAGCCTTTCTTATAGGCCTTAAACCACCTTTCAGGAATTTGTTGATTACATGCATCTAAATAATCCTTCTCGGTGCAAGGTAATAACGCAGGTGTATGGCCTTTAGTATGTGAAGAGAAAATAGATGGGACTTCTGTCCACCATCTTTCTGTTAATAAACTTTTGTAGAACACCAATTCTTCATCTTCGCTAGGTACATTATACTTTACAAAGTCATCTGTTTTGGTATATGGAGATTCTTTAATTCTAAAATTGATACCTTCTATGAAGTACCATATTATCTGAGCTATCAGCTGTTGCGACTGTACGGTGTTCTCCATTTCATACAAGCCGAATACTGATACTTTATCGCTTATTCCGGCATATCTAGAAATAGCACAGATCTCTCTACCATTAAATCCGTTCGGAGAAAAATTTGCGGATAAAGATATTTCGCTTGCCTTAACAGATCTTAAGTCTAAACTGACCATATGTGCATTTCTAAGCACTGGTTCTGCCAAAGAAATATCATTTGCAACTTCTCCAAGTCTATATGCGTCAAAAAATAAACGCTCCATTAAATCTATTTCTTCTTGGGCATTAAAATAACTCTGATAGCCAATATTTGAAAAATTAAATAGATTATTAGGCTTATCGGTTATGATTTTACTCATATAAGAATGTGACGAAATAAGCTCATCTTCTATTCCGAAATCAAACCTGCTATCTATTGCTACCAGGTTGATCATATCTCTAACACCGTCAAAGGCGCGGTAAGCAGGATATGTAATATCTTGTGTTGCCCCTAAAATTATAGGTATAATATCTTCTTCTAACAACCCGGCAACCACCTCTTTGACCACAAAATAGGTGTCATTTACGGTAGCGCCTTCCTCTATATCACCTAAATCTACTATAGTAGCATTCCAGTTACCTACTAGAAGTTTGTAGAATTGTAATCGTATAGCAGAGACATCTAACTTCTCATGCTTCTTTTCATAAGCATTTCTTGACTCCCTTACCCCTACAATTGCTACCGTGGCGTTTGCCAAAACCGGCAAACCATCATTTTCGGTATGTATATAGGTGTTTTTACCAATAGCCTGACTAGGTAACAACTCATTGTGAGCTAAAACTTTATCCGACACCGGAACTAGAAAATCAAAGGCCATTTATTAAAGGTTTTTAGAAATCATAAAAATACTACACTAATCTTTTGACCTAAAATTAAATTACTTTTTTGTTTTAGGTTTAGCTTTTGCCTTTTTCTTTGGAGCTTTTTTCTTCGGCGTCTTTGCCTCGATCAACTTTTGGGCTTCTTCTAAAGACATACTAACTACATCGACAGTTTTAGCCAATTCTACTTTAATCTTGCCTTTTATAACATTGTGGCGACCCCATCTAGCTTTTTCTATACGAATGCCTTCTTCTTCCCAGTTATGAATAACCTTGTCAATCTCTTTTTGCTTTTTGATTTCGATAAGTTCTATAATGTCATCATTTGATAAGTTATCAAAATCGTACTTTTTGTTCACGTTTATAAACATACCGTTCCATTTAATGAACGGTCCAAATCTACCTGTACCTTTTGTAACTTCCAAATCTTCGTACATGGCAATTGGGGCATCGGCCTTCTGCTTAGCTACAATTAGCTCTATTGCTCTATCCATTTCAATTTCAAAAGCGCTTTCGCCTTTATCCATAGAAATAAATTTTTCTCCGAATTTTACATAAGGTCCAAATCTACCTACATTGGCCAATACTTCTTCTCCTTCATACACTCCTAATTTTCTAGGAAGCTTAAAAAGATCCATTGCCTCTTCGTAAGTAATGGTATTTAAAGATTGTTCTGGCAACAAACTTGCAAATGTTGGTTTCTCCTCGTCATCTACAGTACCAATTTGTACCATTGGTCCAAATCTACCTAAACGCACAGATACTTGTTTTCCAGACTTAGGATCTTTACCTAATATTCTTTCGCCACTGGCACGGTCTGCATTT
Organism: Maribacter sp.; assembly: GCF_039968975.1. Lineage (GTDB taxonomy): Bacteria > Bacteroidota > Bacteroidia > Flavobacteriales > Flavobacteriaceae > Maribacter. Next base: position 13,993 of record NZ_JBDVOT010000151.1, read on the forward strand.
TCTTCTACATCTACTACATTAGGATGAAAGTCTTTATAGAACTCTTTCATCATTTTCTTCCAATCTTCATCACCTGAAGCTATCTCATCAAAATCCTCTTCTACCTGAGCGGTAAAATTGTAATCTAATATATTGGCAAAATTACTTACCAAGAAATCGGTAACGATCATACCAATATCCGTTGGTACCATTTTACCTTTATCTGACCCAACATTCTCAGTTAGGTTCTTAGTTTCTATTACATCAGATTCTAATATCAATTGCTGATATTTACGCTCAGTACCTTCAACAGTACCTTTTTCAACGTAGCCTCTATTAAGAATAGTAGAAATTGTAGGCGCATACGTAGACGGTCTACCAATACCCAACTCTTCTAATTTCTTAACTAAAGAAGCTTCAGTAAATCTATATGGAGCTCTTGTAAAACGTTCTGTCGCTGAAATAAAGTTATTCAACAAAGGCTCACCCTGCTTCATTGCCGGCAACATACCTTCTTGTTCTTCGGCAACATCTTCATCATCTACACCTTCCATGTAAACTTTCAAGAAACCATCAAACTTTATTACCTCACCGTTTGCCGTAAATTCTTCTGTATGTTTGTTCGCCTTAATTCTGACATTGGTACGTTCCAATTGTGCATCGCTCATTTGAGATGCAACGGTACGTTTCCATATTAGGTCGTATAATTTAGATTGATCGCGCTCCAATGATGGAGATTGATTACCCATATCTGTAGGTCTAATGGCTTCGTGTGCCTCTTGAGCTCCTTTAGACTTTCCTTTAAAGTTTCGTGTTTCGCTATATTCTTTACCGTAGTTTTTTTCAATAGCTTCTTTAGCAGATGCCAATGCCTCATTAGAAAGGTTGACACTATCCGTTCTCATGTAGGTTATTAAACCTGCTTCATATAAACGTTGAGCTACTTGCATGGTTCTACCTACAGAAAAATATAATTTTCTTGATGCTTCTTGTTGTAATGTTGAAGTGGTAAACGGTGCAGATGGCGATTTCTTGGCCGGCTTCTTATCTAACTTACTTACTGAAAAATCAGCAGCTTTATTCTTTTCTAAAAATGCTTTTGCCTCTTCTTCTGTTGAAAAGGTTTTATTCAACTTAGCTGAAAAAATGCTTCCCGCTTCAGTTTTAAATTCGGCCGCAATCTTAAATGAAGCCTGTGGCTCAAACCCTTCAATATCTCTTTCTCGCTCTACAATTAACCTTACGGCTACTGACTGAACACGACCGGCAGAAAGACCCGGTTTAATTTTTTTCCAAAGCACAGGTGATAATTGATACCCCACCAAACGATCTAAAACCCGTCTAGCCTGCTGTGCATTAACAAGATTGAAATTAATTTCTCTTGGGTTCTCAATTGCTTTTTGAATAGCTGCTTTTGTAACTGAGTTGAAAACAATACGTTTTGTTTTCTTCTTGTCTAAACCTAACTCTTCGGCCAAGTGCCAAGAAATAGCCTCTCCCTCTCGATCCTCATCACTCGCTAGCCATATAGTTTCTGCTTTATTCGCTAGACTTTTAAGCTTTTTCACTAAAGCCTGCTTGTCTTTATCAACTATATACTTCGGTGTAAAATCCCCTTCAACATCTACTCCTAGCTCCTTTGAAGGTAAATCTGCAATGTGACCAAAGCTCGATTCAACCTTAAAATCTTTTCCCAAAAACTTCTCTATAGTTTTGGCCTTCGCAGGAGACTCAACAATTACTAAATTTTTCGCCATCAACCTTGTTTATACCTACAAATGTATACTAAAAATTAAACTTTGGAATTTCAAGATTTTAATTTCTACTTAAAATCCACACTGGCAACCCTTTAAAATTAAGAATTTAATATAAATATTAAGATTTTATAAAGTATATAGATCCTAGCTATTAAAAATTTCTACTTTTAAATCAACTAACACAATCACAACTTAAAATGAACAAATTATTATTAACCACCTTCGTCTCCATTCTCTTTTTATTTTCAATTTCAAGTACAGTAGCTCAACGCAAAAAAAAATCTATAGATTATAAAGAATCTCTTTATGATGGAATGGAATACCGTTCTATTGGACCTTTTAGAGGAGGAAGATCCGGCACGGTTACAGGTGTGACTAAAAACCCTAATCTATATTACATGGGTACTGCCGGCGGAGGTGTATGGAAAACAACCGATGCAGGTAATAGTTGGCAATGTATCTCTGATGGATATTTTGGAGGTTCTATTGGTGCTATTGCAGTTTCTGAATCTGACCCTAACATTATATATGTAGGTGAAGGAGAACAAACTCTTCGTGGAAATGTTTCTTCAGGTAAAGGATTGTGGAAAAGCATGGACGCAGGAGAAACATGGTCATTTATAGGACTAAAAGATTCTGAACATATTTCACGAATTAGAATTCACCCTAAAAATCCAGATTTGGTGTATGTTGCCGCAATAGGAAATTTATGGAAACCAAACGAGATGAGAGGTGTTTTCCGTTCTAAAGACGGCGGCTCTAACTGGGAAAAAGTGCTTTATGTAAGTGATAAGGCCGGTGCAGGCGATTTAATTCTAGACCCAAATAACAGCAGAATATTATATGCATCTACCTGGGAAATGAAAAGGAACGGGTATAGAATGGATAGTGGTGGTGCCGACAGTAAGTTATTTAAAAGTATTGATGGCGGCGATACTTGGAATGACATCTCAACAAAATCCGGACTACCAGGATTTCCTTGGGGTATCGTAGGAATTACAATTTCCCCATTAGACTCAAACCGAGTTTGGGCACTTATCGAAGCTGAAAACGGTGGATTGTTTCGATCAGATGATGCTGGGGTAACTTGGAAAAAAATAAATGAAAACAGAGCCCTACGTCAACGTGCTTGGTATTATACAAGAATTTATGCCGACACTGAAAATATAGACAAACTTTATGTAATGAATGTGAGCTATGGTGTATCTACGGATGGCGGAAACACGTTTACTCTAAAAAATGCACCTCACGGAGATCATCACGATCTTTGGATCGACCCAAACAATAATAACCGAATGGTCATTGCCGATGATGGAGGTGCTCAGATATCAAATGATGGCGGTAATAATTGGAGTACATATCACAACCAACCTACGGCACAATTTTACCGTATAGCTACAGACAGTATTTTTCCTTATCGTATTTATGGAGCTCAGCAAGACAATACCGCTCTACGTATTTCTCATAGAACATCTAACGCTTCCATCACAGAAAAAGACTGGGAGCCTACTGCTGGTGGAGAAAGCGCACATTTAGCTCCTGATCCAAAAAACAACCAAGTGGTTTACGGCGGCACTTACAAAGGGTATATGAATCGTTTAGATCACACAACGGGTCAGGCTAGATCAACTAATGTTTGGCCCGATAACCCAGCAGGCTCTGGAGCTGAAGTTATGAAATATAGATTTAACTGGAATTACCCAGTGACTTTTAGTAGACATAACTCTAACAAACTATTTGCTGGTTCTAATTTTTTACACGTAACTACTGATGAAGGTCAATCTTGGAAAACTATTTCACCTGACCTAACCAGAGCTCTACCTGAAACCATAGCATCATCTGGAGGACCAATTACCCAAGATAACACCGGAGCAGAATTTTATTCTAACATTTTTGTGATTTCAGAATCGAGATTAGAAAACAACGTTATTTGGACAGGTAGTGATGACGGTCTAATTCACGTTACAAGAGATAATGGAGAAACCTGGAATAATGTAACTCCACCCTTATCCTTATCTCCTAAATTAAATATGATCAATTCTATAGATCCTAGTCCATTTCACAAAGGCACCGTTTATGTTGCCGCAACAGCTTATAAATTTGGAGATTACACCCCATATCTATACAAAACTGAAAATTATGGCGAAAGCTGGACATTGATTACTAACGGAATCAAAGATAATTTCTACACAAGGGTAATTCGAACAGACCTTACCAGAGAAGGACTCTTGTATGCTGGCACGGAATGGGGAATGTATATCTCATTCGATGATGGTTTATCCTGGAAACCCTTTCAACTGAACCTACCAATTACTGCCATTAGAGATTTACACGTAAGAGACAATAACTTAATTGTAGCAACCCACGGTAGAAGTTTTTGGATAATTGACGATATTACGCCTCTACACCAGTTGACGAATGATGTGGCTGAAAGTGATTTTTATCTTTACAAACCAAACAGCTCTTACAGAATGCAGCAAAATAGCAGCTGGTCTGACCCTAATCCGAAACTGGTAGGCAAAAATCATCCTGACGGTGTTATCATCAATTATACACTAAACAAATTCCAAGAAAAGGATACAGTCCAAATTGATATCCTAGAAAAAGACGGAACTTTAATCCAAAGTTTTTCCACTAATACTAAAGCAGACAAATTAAACCCTGTCGCCGTAAAACCTTTAAAAGCAAAGGTCGGTGGAAATAATTTAGTATGGAACATGCGTTACCCTGGTTATAAAGAATTTAAAGGAATGATATTTTATTCCTCTCCAAATAAAGGCCCTAAAGCAGTACCAGGGACTTACAAAGTAAAACTTACAATCAATGGCATCTCAAAGGAGCAAGAATTTGAAATTATAAAAGACCCAAGGCTACCAAACACACAAAACGATTACAAAGACCAATTTAATTTTTTAATTGACGTTCGTGACCAGGTAAGCAAATCAAATGAAGCTATTATCAAAATAAGAAATATTCAAAAAGATTTAAAATATCTAAAAGAGAAAACAACGGATAACTTAGACATTCAGGAATTAATTAAAATTTATGAAGATGACCTTTCTATCATTGAAAACAATATACACATGACTAAAAATCAAAGTAGACAAGACCCTTTAAATTATGGTATACGCATTAACAATAGATTAGCTTTTCTTTTAGCAGATTCACAAAGAGGCGATTATCCACCTACACAACAAGCTAAACAATTCTTTAAGGAAATTGCAAATGAACTTAATGTTGAGATTAACAATTTAAATAAGCTCATTGATAAACAAACTGAAATCATCAACTTAAAAGTTGAACAAGATGATATAAAAATGATATCTACCGAGCAATAATAAATAAAAAAGGGAAGCAAGTTTAGCTTCCCTTTTTTTATTCATAAAATTAAGTTTTTTGAATAGCAGGCTTAGACTTACCTGAAAAATAAAAAAAACATAAAAGTTGTGTTATCAATAGCTTGAAATTTCTTCCACTTCATTGAAACCTACACCATCTTTATACATATAATACACAGGAACTTTACCTAACATAGCAGTAAATAAGACACCTACACAACACAAAATAAAGCCAAGTTGTGCAACAAAGGCAGAAACCAGTATTAAACCAAATATGACCAACCAGTTTTTATTACCTAGCGTAAAGCTAGCCTTCACCATTTCCAATGGAGACAAATGATTTGAGAAAGCCAAAAATGCAGGGATTAACGAAACCGGTACTATAACATAGAACATACCCACACCGCATGCCATAGCCCCTGCAATGGAGAGCCCAAATGTATACAAAGCAAGAATGAACACCTTACCTAAACGCCCTTCTTTAAAGAAAAAGAAGTAGTCATCACTAGATTCTTTTCCTAGATCTTTTTCTCTACATATTTTTAGAAATGCGGCATTTAATGCCAAAGCAAATGTAGTTACCCCTATTATAAAAACCGGCATAAGAATAGTCATAGCAATAGCGGCCATAGGCGGCAATTCATTATGCTGGAGCGAATCTGGATCTGTTATACCCAAAGCAATCATAGGTATATACAAAACAATATAAAACGGCAGCATTAGAACGAAGGTCAAGAGCAAAATGATAAAGCCCTGCAACCATACTTTTTTAAATAGTTCTATTGACCTACTGAAAATGGTACCAAAATCTAAATCTGGTTTCGTTTTAATGTGTTGTGTTAAGTTTTCTAAGTTCATAAGTATGGTGGTTATAATTGGTGATAAATCTAAATAATTTTAATGTGCAAAGCCTAAACAAACCCTAAATAATCATGTCATCTTGTCATATTTTTGATTATAATAGTATCTTTGCCATCCAAAATATTTTATTGCAACGTATTACAAAATGGAGAAAACCATAGACGAAAATGTGCAAGGCACAACTTTGGTAGCTGAAGGTAAAGAGATGAACAAGCGTAACCTTTACATAGAGAGTTACGGTTGCGCCATGAACTTTGCCGACAGTGAGATTGTTGCATCTATCTTAGCGACCGAAGGTTTTAACACCACCCAAACGTTAGAAGATGCTGATTTAGTACTTGTAAACACATGTTCTATTCGTGATAAAGCAGAACAGACCATTCGCAAAAGATTAACCGAATATAATAAGGTTAAAAAATCTAGACCGCATTTAAAGGTTGGTGTTCTTGGCTGTATGGCAGAACGCCTGAAAGACAAACTTTTAGACGAGGAAAAAATAGTGGATATGGTCGTAGGGCCAGATGCCTATAAAGATTTACCCAATTTAATTAAAGAAGTAGATTCTGGTAGAGATGCAGTGAACGTAATTTTATCAAAAGATGAAACTTACGGCGATATTGCGCCCGTACGATTAAATACGAACGGGGTAACCGCATTTGTTTCTATTACCAGAGGTTGTGATAATATGTGTACATTTTGCGTTGTACCTTTTACAAGAGGTCGCGAACGTAGTAGAGACCCACAATCTATTTTAGCAGAGATCAGCGAACTTTCTGAAAAAGGATTTAAAGAGATTACACTACTTGGGCAAAATGTAGACAGTTACCTATGGTATGGCGGCGGATTGAAGAAAAATTTTGTAAACGCTACGGATATGCAAAAAGCAACCGCAACCAATTTTTCTAAATTATTAGAAATGGTAGCATTGGCAAATCCTAAAATGCGTATTCGGTTTTCAACATCTAACCCGCAAGACATGACCTTGGACGTGATTAGAACCATGGCCAAGCACAAGAATATCTGTAACCACATACATTTACCTGTACAAAGCGGTAGTAATCGCATTTTAAAGGAAATGAATCGTCTACACACTATTGAAGAGTATTTTGAACTGACGGATGAAATTAGAAAAATTCTACCCGGCTGCTCTATTTCTCAAGATATCATAACGGGTTTCCCTACAGAAACAGAAGAAGACCACGCCGCTACGCTTAGAGCCTTAGAACATGTAAAATATGATTTCGGCTATATGTACGCATATTCAGAAAGACCGGGCACTATGGCCGGTAGAAAAATGGAAGATGATGTACCAGAGGCTACAAAAAAGAGACGCCTTTCTGAAATTATTGCCTTACAGAGAAGCCACTGTCAATATAGAACCGAAAAACATGTTGGCAAGGTACAAGAGGTCTTAATTGAAGGAACCTCAAAAAAATCTAATGAGGAATGGATGGGGAGAAATAGCCAAAGTACCGTAGTGGTGTTCCCAAAAGAAAATTACAAGGTGGGCGACTTTGTAAACGTACAAATTAACGATTGCACTTCTGCTACTCTAAAAGGTGTTGCAGTTGGGTATTCTGACAATAACTAACTTTATAGTAGCCATTTTATATGGAAAGTATACAAAGCATAAAACAACGTTTTGAAATTATTGGGCAAGACCCAAAATTAAATCGTGCGCTAGAAAAAGCAATGCAAGTTGCCGCAACAGACATTTCTGTTCTGGTAACAGGTGAAAGTGGTGTTGGAAAAGAGTCTATTCCTAAAATCATTCATTCTCTTTCTCATAGAAAACATGCAAAATATATTGCCGTTAACTGTGGCGCTATTCCCGAAGGCACTATTGACAGTGAACTTTTTGGACATGAAAAAGGTGCTTTTACAGGTGCTACACAAACAAGAAGTGGTTATTTTGAAGTTGCCGATGGTGGTACCATATTTTTAGATGAGGTCGGTGAGTTACCATTAACCACCCAAGTAAGACTTTTACGTGTGCTTGAAAACGGTGAATTCTTAAAAGTAGGTTCATCACAAGTTCAAAAGACAGATGTACGTATTGTTGCGGCTACCAATGTAAATATGTTTGAAGCCATTAAAAAAGAGCGTTTTCGCGAAGATCTATACTATCGTTTAAGCACGGTAGAAATCAACATTCCACCATTACGTGAGCGTCAAGGTGATAT
>NZ_JBDVOT010000152.1:0-6469 GCF_039968975.1 Maribacter sp.
TATAAATTATCGGTATCTACGTACCCTTTTTCAATAGCGGCATCAACACCACTCATCAAATCTTCGTAGTCATGATTTGGATAATCGTGGTGAATCAAGTTTCCAAATTCAGCTCCGTAACTTGTACTACCACGTGGGTTGCTATAAAGAACCACATAACCTGCCGCTGCATATGCTTGTATTTCTGCACTATACACAGAACCGTAGCTGGTAAATGGACCGCCATGAATTTCAAGAATAAATGGATACTTTTTATTCGGGTCAAAGTTTGGAGGAGTAACAACCCAACCTTGTATTTTTTGTTGGTCATATGAAGATTCCCACCAAATCTCTTCGGTCTTACCTAGATCTCTAAAAGAGAAAAGATCATCATTTACAAATGTTAATCGTTTAGAACTCTTTTTATCGGCAGCACCTAGATCAGACGGGTGTTCGGTATTTCCTAATGTATAAGCGAAACGAGAATTTTTAGAAACGGTAAAGCCTCCAGCGTTATATGGTCTTCCAAGAGAGAGTCCGCCAAGACCTTCAACAAGGGTAGTTACTTTTCCATCTAACGTAATATGACCTATTTTGGTAGACCCTTCGGTATCATACTGAAAATAAAGACCTTTGCCGTCATTAGCCCATTGTGCATTGGCAATGTCTCTATCAAAATTTCCGGAAAGTAATTTAGAATTGCTTCCGTCGGTATTCATTACATAAAGATTGGTGATTTGGTAACCCTGTAATTTGTCATCATTACCCGTGTATGCAATCATTTTACCATCAGGAGATACCTTTGGAGAACTATCAGGACCATATCTGTCAGTTAGAGCAGATACTTTAGCGGTAGCAATATCCAAAGCATAGACTTCACTATTTGCTGGTTCAAAAGCTTCATCTGGATTAAAATTCGCCGAAAAATATAATGTTCTGTCATTCTTTGCCCAAACAGGAGCGCCATGGTCAAACGCTGATGTCGTTAGTTGTTTAGGTGTACCACCGTCTAAAGAAAGGGTGAATATTTGATTATGCCCTCCTTTAATATATCCTTGTCCGTCGCCTCTGTAATTCAGCTTGTCTATATATGTTGGTGGCGTATTCCATTTAGCACCTTCAGGTTTAGCAGGTAATTTCACTATAGACTGCTCCGTTTCTGGCACAAACATGGTGAATGCCAAATAACGGTCATCATTAGACCAACTTACCGCCCCCGGTGCTTTAGGTGTATTGGTGAGCGGAGCAATTTCTTTGGTGTCCATCCACATGACATATAATTTCATCTTGCTATCTGATTTGTTAGATTTAAAGATGATTTTTTTTCCATCATGAGACCAACGAGGATAGTAGTCGTTCTGGTTGCCTGTCGTCAAAGGTCTATTTTGTGAACCGTCATAATTAACCATCCAAAGATTAGATAAATTTCTATCGGTCATAATGTCCTTGAAATTACGAACGTAGATAATTTTACTTCCGTCAGGAGATATCTGTGGGTCAGATACATACTCCATGTTAAAAATATCGGTCAGCTCAAGATTTGAAGAAACTTGGGCAGTAGCCGATAGTGTAAAAAATAGGAGAAAGAGTGTTTTAATAATAATTTTCATAGTGTTGAGTTTGGTTTGAAATGATGCCATGAAGATAGCGAAATACTTAAAAAAATGAACTTCTTGCGTTGAGAATTGAGGAAGTATTAACATTCTATTTTTTAATCCTTTTTGTATTTTCACAGTATGGAGGAAAAAGGCTATTTACATCAAATTCATCCAGTGCTTCCTGTTTGGGATGTAGTTGAGGCTTTAGATTTTTATGTAAACCGATTAGGGTTTAAAATTGCCTTTGCAGATGATGCTAAAAACCCAAAGTATGCAGGTATTTTAAGGGACGATATAGAGATTCACTTACAATGGCACAATCAAAAAATGTGGGATGCAGATATAGACAGACCAATGCTACGCATTGTTGCGCAGAATATTGAATCTCTGTACAATGAATTTTCTAGGGTAGATGTTTTTCATGCCCACACCTTGTTAAGGGAAACAGCTTGGGGTACTCGAGAATTTGCTTTTTACGACCCCTTTAAAAACGGATTAACATTTTATAGAGATGTATCAAGTGTTTAGCTTGATTAAGTAAGCTCGCATAAAACCAACAAAACATTGAATCTCGATTTTCGAGTATATTAAAATAAAAAAATGAAAGTATTATTTATAGGAGGAACAGGAAATATTAGTACACCCAGTAGTAGATTGGCTGTATCTAAAGGAATGGATTTATATGTGTTGAATAGGGGTAAAGCCAAAATAGCTATTGAAGGTGCGCAGAGTATCATAGGAGATATCAATAAGCCTGAAGAACTTACGGAGTTGAAAAAACATGAATGGGATGTTGTAGTAAACTGGATAGCTTTTACACCTCATGATATTGAGCGTGATATTGATTTGTTCAAAGGAAAGACCAAGCAATACATTTTCATCAGTTCTGCATCTTGTTATCAAACCCCGTTGAGTTATCCGGTGATAACGGAATCTACTCCGTTACATAATAATCTTTGGGATTATTCACAAGGTAAGATTCAGTGTGAAGACAGATTGCAAAAAGCATATCGTGAAGAAGGATTTCCTATAACCATTGTTCGCCCATCGTTAACGTATGATACTGTAATACCTATTGCCATTGGCGGATTCAATAAATACAATACCGCAAAGCGAATATTGGAAGGAAAAGAAATTATAATACATGGTGATGGTACATCACTATGGACCGTAACCCATTCCGATGATTTTGCAAAAGGTTTTGTGGGACTTTTAGGCTTACAAACCGCAATAGGTCATGCTTTTCATATTACATCTGATGAGGTGTTGACTTGGAATATGATTTACAAAATACTGGCGGATGCCCTAGGGAAAGAAGCAAAAGTAGTACATATAGCATCGGACTTCATTTGTAAAATAGAGCCATCATTTACGGGTACGTTACTGGCTGATAAAGCAGAAAGTGTATTGTTTGATAATACCAAGATAAAAACCTTTGTACCGGGCTTTAAAGCCACCATTCCGTTCTCGGAAGGCATAAAAAGAACAGTGAAGTGGTTAAAAGACAATCCAGAGCATCAGAATATAGACGAAGAAACCGAGGTTAAGATTGAGAATGTGCTGAGCGCTTATAAGCGGTTGTAGAATGTGGTTGGTATTTTAAATAATTTTACCATTCGTTTTACCCACCCCTTAATCCTCCTCTCTATGGAGGGGAGGAATACGTTGTTGATTGGGAATTTCGGATAGATTTGAAGTATTACGATAACAGAAATAGTGTTGTAAATTTTAATTGAAGCAACGAACTATTCCCCTCCTGGGAGGGGCTAGGGGTGGGTATTGAGAGTATTACGCTCTAATATTTATTTCAATAGTTTCAATAAAAATCACAGGATTAATATGAACTCAAAGAATTTAAGAAATAACAGTACTCGGTATCAATTCTTCAACAATTTCACCATCTTTTAAATACACGTAGTACGAATGGTTTTCCTCGTTTAAAGAAACGGAGGTATGTACTTCACCATCAATAAAATGAATGGCAGAACGGTCGTCACACGCATAACCATCAGATAATTTAGCTGTTTTAATATTTTCGAAATACAATGGTCTACGTGAAGTTTCAGAGTTATAATGCGGACAGTGGCTTTTGTCGATAAATGCCATACCACCAACTATACTTAATTCTTTAGGTCTAGAATCTGTAGTACCACCATTAAACCAACAAAGCGAGCCAGCGCTACCGCCACCCATAACTACGCCGTTATCATAAGCGTTCTTAAGGGCAACATCAATGCCTTGTGCTTGCCAAATGGCAAGCATATTCAATGTATTTCCGCCACCAACAATGATAGCATCCATACGAGAGATAATCTCCTCGAACGATTCTTTTTGGTCATAAGAATTAATCCAAACAGAAAGTACATGCGGAGTAACATCTATCTGAGAGCAAACATCATAAAACGAAGCAATATATTGTTCGTCTTCACCACTAGCTGTCGGGATAAAACACATGTTCGGTTTTTCTTTACCGGTTGCTTTGGCAATATAATTTAAGAAAGGTACGGTATGGCGACCGCTACCGTAAATAACCATTTGCTTTTTCATTATGCGGAGTATTAGTGTAGCATAATTCTAACAGAAGCTATTCGCTTCTGCTAGAGTCATTTCGTTTTTTAGGTCTGCTAGTATTTCTATTATTCTTTCCACGAAAGTTGTTACCACCAGGTCTATTTCTATTTTTGTTACGAGAATTACCTTGCTTTTTCTTTGGAGGCATAGGTTGATCATCAGAAGGCGTATCGGCATCAACAAATTGATGTTCAGGCATACGTGGTACCGACTGTTTAATCAATTTCTCTATATCTCGTAAGTATGCTCTTTCTTCTTTATCGCAAAATGAAAGTGCAATACCGCTAGCATTTGCACGCCCTGTTCTACCAATACGGTGTACATAGGTTTCAGAAACATTTGGTAAATCGTAGTTTACTACTAAGGATAGGTCTTCCACATCTATTCCTCTTGCGGCAATATCTGTAGCTACTAAAACTTTAAGGTCACCCTCTTTAAAGGCGCTTAATGCCTTCTGGCGTGCTGTTTGTGATTTGTTCCCGTGTATTGCTGCAGAACGTATACCGGCTTGGTCTAGCTTCTTTACAATCTTATTAGCACCATGCTTGGTTCTTGAGAATACGATTAAGGTATTTTCAGGATTTTCCTTTATAAGGTGAATTAAAAGTTTAGGCTTATTTGCTTTACTTACAAAGTAAACTCCCTGTTCTACCTTCTCTGCAGTAGCTTGTTCAGGCTTAATGGTAACGCGTTCAAAATCGCCCAACATTTTTCTAGATAGCTCTACAATGTCTTTTGGCATAGTAGCCGAAAAGAAAAGAGACTGTCTTTTAGGAGGCAATTTTGCAATGATTTTCTTGATATCGTGAATAAAGCCCATGTCCAACATCTGGTCCGCTTCATCAAGTACCACATGTTCTAAATCTCTAAAAGAAATAAAACCCTGATTCATTAAATCTAATAAACGACCAGGTGTAGCTACTAAAATATCAACGCCACCTCTAAGCGCATTTACTTGTTTTCCTTGCTTTACTCCGCCAAAAATTACGGTGTTACGTAAACCTGTATGCTTACCATAGGCGGTAAGACTTTCACTAATTTGTATTGCTAATTCACGCGTAGGGGTAACTATAAGTGCTTTTACTTTTCGCTTTGTCTGGCGTAAGCTAATACCCTCATACAATTGATGTAAAATAGGAATACCAAATGCAGCTGTTTTACCAGTACCTGTTTGCGCAACTCCCAGAAGGTCTTTGCCTTGGAGTAATATTGGAATGGATTGTTCTTGAATTGGAGTAGGGTGAGTATATCCTTCAGCCTCTAATGCTTTTAGGATTGGTTCGGCTAAGCCGAGTTCTTTAAATGTCATAAAAATTTTAATAAGTTGCAAAGGTACGGTTTAATGTGGAAGAAGCAGTATAGTAGTGTAAGGGGTGGTTTATCTAAAGTAATAAGCACTACGTATTAAGTACAAAGTAGTATGTTGGAAGTATAAAGTAAGAAGTATTAAGTACAAAGCTGAAAGTAGATATTAGAGTAAAGAGGAAAGATTTTTGGCAATGAAAATTTCGCTTCGCTATATTTTCATTTTCCAGCAACCAGCAACCAGCAACCAACAACCAGCAGTCAACAATCTATTTTCTCTTCTCTATCTTCTTTTTCTATTGTTTTGTATTTGAATTTGATTTTTGCATTTGAATTTTTACAATAAATCGTTTAACGACACTTAAAATCGCTAAGGTGTTTTTTGGGCTGTTGCCGTTTATCGATGCGATTTTACACTTTACCTGAACTTGTGTCAAGCAACGAGAATTAGGGGTTTTTCAGCGATTCATCACCTAGCAAAACAAGGTCTGCGGCGTTCTATAAGTGAAACAAACGCAAGTCATGAAAACAATAATCGCAACTATCTTCATTATCTTTTTAAGCTTCACAGCTCAAGCACAAAACAATACAGCTGATGTGAAAGTCGAAACGATTGAAATGAGCATCGTGACTGAAACTACGAACGAAATCAAAAGCGAATCAAATACAGAAGTTGCTCGTTTATACAAATTCAAAAATTCTAGAATCAAAAGAGATTTGAACTTTATCACGAAAGCGAACAGAGCTAAAATGGCATAAGTTTTAGTGTTCAGTTTTCAGTTGCCAGTTACAGTATTAAGTACTAAGTATAAAGTAGAGAATAGAATAAAGAATAAAGAGAAAAGACTTTTAAAAATGAAAATTTAGCAAAGCTAAATTTTTCCAACAGCCAACAGCCAACAGCCAACAGCCAACAGCCAACAGCCAACAGCCAACAGCCAACAGCCAACAGCCAACAGCCAACAGCCAACAGCCAACAGCCAACAGCCAACAGCCAACAGCCAACAGCCAACAGC
>NZ_JBDVOT010000153.1:0-57068 GCF_039968975.1 Maribacter sp.
ACAGGAAGAAGCAAAACACCTAATAGTAGGCACACACGGTAGAAGTATTTATAAAGCTGATATTTCAGCATTACAAAGTATGACACCAGAAATATTAAGTAAAGATTTACATGTGTATCCGTTAGATAATTTAAAACACTCGGCACGATGGGGCAACTCAAGGAGTTCTTGGTCAAAAGCCAGAACACCAGGATTGGACATCACCTTTTACTCTGACAGAGATGATGTATACCAAGCCAAAATAAAATCATCTGATAATATTGTGGTAAGTGAAACAGAAATTATAGCCAATAAAGGACTGAACGTTTTATCATATGATGTTGCATTTTCTAAAATTGGAAAGCTGAATTACCTTAAAAAGCACAAAACCGAATTAAAACAAGCCAATAATGGCAGCACTTATTTGCCTAAAGGTAGCTACACTGTCGAGATAACGGGCAACGGAACAACTGAAAAGGTAACTTTTGACATAGAATAGCTATATGAAAATAGTAGATTGGAATAAGCTACCGGAACTAGGTGTAAGCCATGACCCAAGCATTAAGAAAAAGACATTGATAAATAGAGGTGAAATACCCCAATTAATGATGTATGGTACTGCAGTATTTAAACCCGGTCAAAAAGTTGAGTTGCATAAGCATGATACCATGTTCGAGGTTTTTCATATACAGACCGGTAAAGCCGTTTTTACGATATCAGGAGAAAATTATGAAGTAGGACCGGGAAAATGCATTACAATAGCCCCAGGTGAGATTCATGCGCAAGCTAATCCTTTTGATATTGATGTTACCTGGACCTATTTTGGAATAGCTACTGATTAAGAAATATTATTTATGGAACTCACTTTAGGTATACCGGCATTACTTTTTCCTGCTATCTCATTGACCATGCTTGCATACAACGCCAGGTATTTGGCAATAGCGGCATTAATTAGACAACTGCACAGAAAGTTTGAAGAAACAGCGTCACCTTCAGTAGGTCTTCAAGTAAAGAAACTTCGTAAACGACTAACGATTATTAAAAACATGCAGGCAACAGCTATTTTTAGTTTTCTACTTGCCGTAATCACCATGACCTTAATTTATGTGGAGTTAACATTTTGGGCAAATTTCATCTTTGGCATTAGTTTGTTCGCCTTAATGCTGTCATTAGTGCTATCACTGGTTGAAGTTCAATTATCGACTAAAGCATTAGAAATTCAGTTAAAGGATATGGAGAAGTAATAATTACAGACATAGTAAAGATATCTAACTAATAACCTAACTGTTCGTCGATGTTTATATAAGCTATTGAGTTAATAACCAGTATATTTGCCGTTTTACAAAAAATAGGCATGAAAAGAGTTCGAGAACTCGAATTAATAAATCAAATAAAGGAAATAAGAGAATTTGAATTTGGGGTTTTCTATTTCTTTAAAGGAGGCATTGTCATTTCTGAGATGCGCGAAGGAGCACATTTCAAATGGAATAATGCGAAAAAAGCGGTATACGCAGCGCAGGAAATCTATGATAAAGATATACCATTCATATATATCGCCAATAGAATAAATAGATATCGAGTTGCACCATTTGAATGGTTTAAGTATCACAAAAATCGATTTGACATGCAGCATATTGCATCGGTCGGACCATTAAGAAATAATTTATTTAGCACAGTTTTGAAACAATTAATTTTTCCAAAAAGAATTCAAACATTTACAGATTTAGACAAAGCTGTTGTTTGGGCCCTTGATATTTCTAAAAAAGCAGACAAATCAACTAATTCTTAATCACCGCTTTGTTTAATGATTTGAGAATTTTAGAGCTTAAATCGAAGAAAATACTTAAACATGGCTAAAATGCATTTTAAAATCAATCTAAATAGACATACTAAAACTGCCTAATCCTTGTTAATAACTAGCTTGTGATGTAAATTCGCATATAAAATTAACGACTAATGAGCGGATTTTTTAAATCTTCGATTGGTAGAAAGTATGCAATGGCACTTTCTGCTTTCTTTTTAATGTTTTTTCTACTTCAGCATTTTGCAATAAACATCTTATCGGTTTTCAGTCCCGATGCGTTCAATGAAGCTTCGCATTTCATGGGTACTTTTTGGGCGGTACAATACGTTTTGCAACCTGTTTTAATTTTTGGTGTTATCTATCACTTTGTGATGGGTTTCATTTTAGAAGCTAAAAACAGAAGTGCTAGAGTAAAAAAATATGCTAAAAACAATGGCGGCGCTAATTCATCTTGGATGAGCCGTAATATGATTTACAGCGGATTAGCTATTTTAGCTTTCCTAGTACTTCACTTTATCGATTTCTGGTTACCAGAAATTAACACCAAGTTTATTGATGGAGACATGACTGGTTTACTACCAAATGGTGAAGGCTTCAGATATTATGAGGAATTAGCTCATAAATTTGAAAACCCATTACGTGTTGGTGCTTATGTAATTGCCTTCATATTCTTATCGCTACACCTTATGCACGGCTTTAGTTCTGCATTTCAGTCTGCCGGTGCAACTAGCATGAGAAAAGAAAAACTACAATTGTTTGCAAAAGTGTATTCGATTTTACTTCCGTTAGGATTTATTTTCATTGCCCTTTTTCATCATTTTAATCATCATTAATACCTATTACTTATGTCTGTATTAGACTCAAAAGTACCTAAAGGTCCGTTGAAAACGAAGTGGACCGATTATAAGAATCATATAGATTTGGTTAACCCTGCCAACAAACGTAATATTGATGTTATCGTTGTAGGAACAGGTTTAGCTGGTGGCTCTGCTGCTGCCACTTTAGCAGAATTGGGCTATAATGTAAAAACATTTTGCTACCAAGATTCTCCAAGAAGAGCTCACTCTATTGCTGCACAAGGAGGTATTAACGCTGCAAAAAACTATCAAGGAGATGGTGATTCTACATACCGTTTATTTTACGATACCGTAAAAGGTGGTGATTACCGTTCTAGAGAAGCTAACGTATATAGACTTGCAGAAGTTTCTGCAAATATTATTGACCAATGTGTTGCGCAAGGTGTTCCTTTTGCACGAGACTATGGTGGTCTATTAGACAACCGTTCTTTTGGTGGTGTATTAGTTTCACGTACGTTCTACGCTAAAGGACAAACAGGACAACAGTTATTATTAGGAGCATATTCTGCAATGAACAGACAAATTGCACGTGGTAAAATTACTCCGTTCAACCGTCATGAAATGTTAGATGTTGTAAAAGTAAATGGTAAGGCTCGTGGTATTATTGCCCGTAACTTGGTGACAGGAGAAATAGAACGCCACTCTGCACATGCTGTCGTTATTGCTTCTGGTGGATACGGAAATGTTTATTTCCTTTCAACCAATGCAATGGGATCTAATGCAACCGCTGCTTGGAAAATACACAAAAAGGGAGCTTTCTTTGCAAACCCTTGTTATACGCAAATTCACCCAACGTGTATTCCACGTTCTGGAGACTATCAATCTAAACTGACGTTAATGTCAGAGTCTTTACGTAATGATGGTCGTATTTGGGTTCCTAAAAACATGGATGATGTTATGGCAATTCGTGAAGGCAAGAAAAAGCCTACCGATTTGTCTGAAGATGAAAGAGATTATTACTTAGAAAGAAGATACCCTGCATTTGGTAACTTGGTTCCACGTGATGTTGCGTCTAGAGCTGCAAAAGAACGTTGTGATGCTGGTTATGGCGTAAATGCAACTGGTGAAGCCGTTTATCTAGATTTTGCTTCCGCTATTGAAAGATATGGTAAAGAGCAAGCTAAGATTCACAACATAAACAACGCTTCTGCTGACAAGATATATGAACTAGGTGCTGCTATAGTTAAAGCTAAATACGGAAACCTTTTTCAGATGTACGAAAAAATTGTAGATCAAGATCCGTACAAAACACCAATGATGATTTATCCTGCAGTACACTATACCATGGGTGGTGTTTGGGTTGATTATAACTTAATGACTACTGTAGACGGTCTTTACTGTATTGGCGAAGCAAATTTCTCTGATCACGGAGCAAATAGATTGGGAGCTTCTGCATTAATGCAAGGTTTAGCAGATGGTTATTTTGTTTTACCATATACTATTGGAGACTATCTTTCTCACGAAATTAGAACAGGAAAAATTCCTACGGATACACCTGAGTTTGATGCCGCTGAAAAAGAAGTAACAGATAAAATTAATTTCTTTGTAAATAACAAAGGATCTCATTCCGTAGATTATTACCACAAGAAATTAGGTAATATTATGTGGGAGAAATGTGGTATGTCTCGTAACGCAGAAGGCTTAAAAGAAGCTATGGCAGAAATTAAGGCTCTACGTGAAGATTTCTATAAAAACGTAAGTGTACCTGGTACTGCAACTGAACTTAACGCAGAATTGGAAAAAGCTGGTCGTGTAGCAGATTTCTTGGAACTTGGTGAACTTTTCGCCAAAGATGCCTTAGAAAGAGAAGAATCTTGTGGTGGTCACTTTAGAGAAGAGTCTGTAGAAATTGGTGGAGAACAAGCTGGCGAAGCAAAAAGAAACGATGTTGATTTCGCATTTGTTTCTGCATGGGAATACAAAGGAGAACCTGGAGATGCCGTTCTACACAAAGAACAATTAGAGTTCAACGAAATCGAATTAAAACAAAGAAGTTATAAATAATAGTATTGAGCTATTAGAAATGATTTAGTTCATTACTTAATACTCATTACTCAATACTTAAAATATGAATCTGACATTAAAAATTTGGAGACAATCTAATGCCCAAGCTACGGGTAAAATGGTCGATTATAAAGTGACAGAGATTTCTGAACATATGTCGTTCTTAGAAATGATGGATGTTCTTAACGAACAACTAATTAATAATGGTGAAGAGCCAGTTGCTTTTGACCACGATTGTAGAGAAGGTATCTGCGGTATGTGCTCAATGTTCATCAACGGTGAAGCTCATGGTCCAGATAGAGGCGTAACTACATGTCAATTACACATGCGTATGTTTAAAGATGGTGATACTATTACAATAGAGCCATTTAGAGCAAAAGCGTTTCCTGTTATAAAAGATTTAGTTGTTGATAGAGGAGCATTTGATAGAATACAACATGCAGGTGGTTACATTTCTGTAAACACTTCAGGTAACACTCAAGATGCCAATGGTACTCCAATATCCAAACATGCAGCAGATGAAGCTATGGATGCCGCTACATGTATAGGTTGTGGAGCTTGTGTAGCAAGTTGTAAAAATGCATCTGCTATGTTATTTGTTGGTGCTAAAGTATCTCAGTATGCGTTATTACCACAAGGACAGGTAGAAGCTGTTGCTCGTGTTAAAAACATGGTTGCACAAATGGATCTTGAAGGTTTTGGTAACTGTACAAATACCGGTGCTTGTGAGGTGGAATGCCCTAAAGGAATTTCATTAGAGAATATTGCAAGAATGAACCGCGAATTTTTAAGTGCTAACGTTAAAGGTTAGACTTTTAATCATAAAGTTTTAAAAAATCCCGACCGTAAAGGTTCGGGATTTTTTATTTTTAAATATGCCCAAAGACTACTCCAAAGAACGCATTATAGTACCTAGGTTCAACGAAGCATCCGGATTTTACACTACGCCCCAGCGCTCTAAAATAATGAGCAAAATAAAAGGGAAAAATACAAAACCAGAACTTGCATTTAGAAAAGCATTATACGCTGCTGGTTATAGGTATCGCATAGATTACAAAAAGCTTATAGGAAAGCCAGATATTGCATTGCCAAAATATAAAACGGTCATTTTCATAGATGGTGAATATTGGCACGGTAAAAATTGGGAAGAGCGTAAACCCAAAGTTAAAACCAACCAAGAATTCTGGATAGCAAAAATTGAGCGTAATATGCAACGAGACATTGAAGTAAACCAAGAACTTATAGCCTTGGGCTATACCGTATTTAGATTTTGGGAGACCGAGGTAAAAAAGAATCTTCAGGAATGCTTAGAAAAAACCATTAAGCATTTAAAAGCGGTGCAAATGAGCACAAATTGAATTTTATAAAGTTCATTTAGTAAATGTTTAACCCTTGCCAACCCTTTATTAATAAGGCTTTAACGGATAATAGAAGGCATGATATGTAACTTACTATCAAACAAATTATTAATCGTTAAAAACTATATATAATATGAAGAGGATAGCAATATTAGCTACAAATGGATTTGAAGAAAGTGAATTAAAATGTCCAAAAGAAGCCATGGAAAAAGAAGGCTTTAATGTAGATATCGTAAGTTTAGAAAACGGAGAAATAAAAGGTTGGGCAGATGGTAATTGGTCTAACAGTTATAAAGTAGATAAAACATTAAGTGAAGTTAAGGCAGAAGATTATAATGCCTTGGTGCTACCAGGTGGGGTAATTAATCCTGATCTATTAAGAAGAGAAGAAACAGCATTAGATTTTGTACGTGACTTCTTTAAGCTGAAGAAACCCGTAGCGGCAATTTGCCATGCACCGTGGACATTAATTAGTGCAGGGGTTGTAGAAGGTAGAAAAATGACATCGTTTAATTCTATAAAAGATGATGTAATCAATGCAGGTGCTAATTGGGTAGACCAAGAGGTAGTTGTAGATGAAGGATTTGTAACAAGTAGAAACCCTGATGATTTACCCGCATTTAATTCCAAATTAATTGAGGAAATCAAAGAAGGAAAACACGAAATGCAACATGCATAATTCATTTAAATAAAATTGAAAAGCCCAGTCATATAACTGGGCTTTTTTTATGTCCGTATTTAAAATTCATACATTTACTATTATGGACTATGAACAGCATATAAGTACATCTAAACTACCAGATGTAAAGACAACAATATTCACTACAGTAGGTAATCTTGCTAGAAAGCATCATGCTATTGACCTATCTCAAGGTTTCCCAAATTTTAAGGCTGACGAAAAATTAAAGTCTATGGTCAATGATGCATTATTAGCAGGTCATAATCAATATGCACCTATGCAAGGATATTATGGTCTTAGAGAAGGCATTTCAGAGAAAATAGCATCGCTACACCAATATACTTATTCTCCCGAAGATGAAATAACTATAACTGTAGGTGCCACTCAAGCTATTTTTACCGCCATTACAGCCTTTATCACCAAAGGTGATGAGGTAATTGTTATAAAACCAGCCTATGATTGTTATGAGCCAGCAATTACATTAAATGGAGGAATACCTGTTTATGTTCAATTAGAAGCTCCAGATTATAAAATAGATTGGTCAGCGTTTGAAAATAAGATTACCGATAAAACCAAAATGGTTATTATAAATACACCCCATAACCCCAGTGGTACCATTCTAACAAAATCCGATATGGAACAGTTAGAAAAGATATTAAAACCCACCAATATCATTCTTCTGAGCGACGAGGTTTATGAGCATATTATTTTTGATGGACAAGTGCATGAAAGTGTTTCGCGATTTCCAGATTTAGCCAATAGAAGTTTCGTCTGTGCCTCTTTTGGGAAAACGTTTCACGTAACCGGTTGGAAAATGGGCTATTGCGTAGCTCCTACTGAATTGATGGCCGAATTTAGAAAAGTACATCAATTTGCTGTGTTTTGTGTAGACCATCCGGTACAACGTGCATTGGCTAATTATCTAAAAAACCCATCACATTATTTAGATTTGAACAATTTTTACCAAGAAAAACGAGATTTCTTTCTAGATGGAATAAAATCGTCCAAATTTAAATATAAACCTTCGCAAGGAACCTATTTTCAACTATTAAACTACACACAAATTTCTATGGACAAAGATGAAGTTATTGGAAAGCGCTTAATAACAGAAAAAGGAATAGCATCTATTCCTATATCTTCTTTTAACGTTGAAAATAGAAATGATCACATGCTACGCTTTTGTTTCGCCAAAAAGAAAGAAACCTTAGAGCAAGCAGTAGAGATTTTATGCAAGCTCTAAAGGGTTTTGTTAAAAAGCAGCATTTACCTTGGTCATAAACTCGCCAACTTTACTAGGCTCTAACCAGCGTGTAACCACGACAACATCATTTTCTTTATCTATGATAATGAAATTACCACCAAAACCGGCGGCGTAATAAATGTTTTCAGATAGTCCTTCCCAATGTCTAGCTCCCTTCTTGTTTAACCACCACATATACCCGTAATTAGCATTAGGTATTGATGGTGTAGTTGCCTTTTTAATCCAATCTTCAGAAATCAATCTTTCGTTCTTCCACTTACCATTATTTAAAAACAACATACCAAAGCGTGCCATATCTTCGGCACTGATAAAGATACCTGCACCTGAGTGACCACCACCGGTTACAGATTTCATTTGTAGACCGTCAATTTCTGTCCAAGCATCATCATAACCAAACCAACGCCAGGTAGAAGACGCGTCAATTTTATCCATGATTTTCTCTTTTAGTACCAATGGCATAGGTTTACGCCAAACATGAGTAAGTGAATATGCCAAAACATTAACACGTACATCATTATACTCCATAACTGTACCTGGTTCTTTAGGTGTTGCCAATTTCCAATCATCTATACCTCCTTCACTTGGCGGTCTGTCTGCCCAATCTTTTCCTCTCCAAAGTTCGCCAGACCAAGCAGAGTTTTGTTGCAACAAATGCTCCCAGGTAATTTTAGAATTATGGGCTCCATCAAAAGTACCGTCCCAGATATAATCACCTACTACATTTTTAGTGTCGGTAATTAAACCTTCGTCTTCAGCAAGACCAGCCATGGTACTCAAAAAACTCTTGGTTACACTAAAAGTCATATCAACCCTTTTAGTATCTCCCCATTGGGTAACCACATATCCGTTTTTAAGAATCATACCTGCAGGACCACCACGCTTCTTCGTTGGACCTAATATTTTATGGAATGGTTCCTTTTCAAATCCTTTAACAATGGCAATACGTAAGTCTCTAGAACCAGAATATTCATTAGCCTCTGCAAAATCTACCGCATCCTTTAAAGCTGCATCTTTAATTTTAAAATCTTTAGGAGATTTGACTTCCCAGTCTGCATTTCTTTCAGGAAAGTAATATTCTTGAGCATTTAAGTTTAAAAAACCTATAAATGCAAAAAAAGTAAAATAGTATAATTTCATAAGTGTTGGTTTGAAGCTACAAGTTACTTAAATCATAACCCATTAACCAATCCGTTTGCTCATCTTCTCCAATATAATAAGGATGAGTATCAAATTTAACAAAGCCTTCACGTTCGTAAAATCGTATAGCAGCAATATTATGTTCCCAAACGCCCAACCAGAGCTTTTTTTTACTCTTGTTGAAAGCCAAATTCTTAATATAATCTAAGAAACATTTTCCTAAGCCCTTACCTTGATAATGAGCTAAAACATATATACGTTCAAGCTCTATAGTTTTATCAGTGATTATTTCTGTTTGAGCATCACCAACATTAAGTTTAAAATAACCAACCGTCTTACTATTTTGATATACAAAATAGAAATTGCTATTGCTGTTTAACAGCTCTTCTTTAATTTTTTCAAGGGTAAAAGCTTTATCAATATAATTCTTGAAATCAACAGGGTCATTATCTTTTTCAAAAGCAGTTACAAAAGTTTGTTCAGAAATAAGCCTTAGTTTCTCAAGGTCGTTTAAAGAACACAATTTAAATTTAAGTTCCATACCTCTAAAATAAAAAAAGGAGCAAATTACTTTGCTCCTAATCGGGGGAGATGTTATAAAAAGGTTGATTTGGTAACTTATCTGTTCTTTGTATTACCTGTTAATGGAAATACAATTGTTCATGGGCATTTTTCAATTGCGAACTTATTATTGTTTCTCTGCAAAGACTTTACCCTCAGTTCTCATGAGAATAGTACCTTCATCAGTTTCTTGCATTTTTACTATATCATCGGGGAAATCAGTGCCTGGGTAGCTTACTATATAAACGTCACCGTTTACACTCCAGTTAAAATCTGTTAGATAAACTACTTGTCCATCTTTA
Organism: Maribacter sp.; assembly: GCF_039968975.1. Lineage (GTDB taxonomy): Bacteria > Bacteroidota > Bacteroidia > Flavobacteriales > Flavobacteriaceae > Maribacter. The sequence goes on from NZ_JBDVOT010000153.1 coordinate 9,943, forward strand.
TAACCATGAAATCTGCCAAGGTAGACATCATTGAAGATCCATTCTTCATTATCAATAACCATCTTATTTGTATTGGTAGCCGTTTTAACGGTGTGGTTCCAAATACCAATTATAGGATCGTCATTTTCTTCAATTTTTGAACACGAGGTAACAAATACCAACAAAATTAGGCAACTAAATAAATACTTCATTTTAGGTTAAGTTTCAAAAGCGATTTGGGATTCACTTTTTATTACACTTCAAATATATGTAGTCTTTTTCTTACAATAAACTATTTGTGGTAAAACTAATTAAACCTGTGGTGAACCTAGAGAAATTAGTTCATCAAAATATTTTATACAAAGACAAAGAGGTTTATTTCAAAATAGTCCAAAAAAAAAGAGCGACTTATTAAGTCGCTCTTTTTTTTAAATCTCAAAAGTAATTTATAACATAAATAACTTTTTAGTAAGTCTTAAGAATCCGCTAAAAAAGTCATTTCTATAAACTTGTACTTTATGTTCGTTTGTGGTGTGGTTAATTTGAGAATTCATAATTGTTAAGAAATTAATAGGTTATGGGGTATAATTGAGTAATAAAGATACATCTGTTCTTCAAAATTTCAATCATAAATGTTGTGTACTGAATATAACCTGTTGTGAAAAAAATAAAAAACACATATAATCGGTTATTAACCTTTACATTTTAAACACTCATCTCCAAAACCTCTCCCTCAACTATCAAATTACCTTGGGTAGCTTCTTTAATTTCGTTGACTGTTACACCTGGCGCACGCTCTAACAATAAGAATCCATCTTTCGTAACTTCTAACACAGCTAAATTGGTAACAATCTTTTTAACGCAACCAACGCCTGTTAATGGTAGGCTACACCTTTTTAAAAGTTTTGATTCACCTGCCCTATTGGTATGCATCATAGCCACGATTATATTTTCTGCAGATGCAACAAGATCCATAGCACCACCCATACCTTTGACCAATTTACCAGGAATTTTCCAATTGGCTATATCACCGTTCTCTGCAACTTCCATAGCACCCAGAATGGTTAAGTCTACATGTTTTCCCCTAATCATGGCAAAACTAGTAGCAGAATCAAAAAAAGACGCACCAGGCAATGCAGTAATGGTTTGTTTACCTGCATTTATCAAATCAGCATCTTCTTCACCTTCTAAAGGAAAAGGACCCATACCTAGAATTCCATTTTCACTTTGAAATTCTACACTTATATCATCACGTACATAATTAGCAACTAGGGTAGGAATACCAATACCTAAGTTTACATAATAACCGTCTTCCACTTCTTGTGCAATTCTTTTTGCAATTCCGTTTTTATCTAACATGCGCTTATTTTTGACGTACCGTTCTTTGTTCTATTCTTTTCTCATAATCATTTCCTTGGAAAATGCGTTGCACAAAAATTCCTGGAATATGTATTTCGTTAGGGTCTAACTCCCCTTCCGAAACTAACTCTTCAACCTCAGCTACAGTGATAGTAGCTGCACCACACATACAAGGATTGAAGTTTCTTGCAGTACCCTTGAAAATCAAATTACCAGCAGCATCACCCTTCCATGCCTTTACAAATGCAAAATCTGCCTTAAAAGCCTCTTCTAAAATGTACATTTTTCCATTGAACTCTCTTACTTCCTTTCCTTCCGCTACTTCAGTACCATAACCTGCTGGGGTATAAAATGCAGGAAAACCTGCTTGTGCAGCTCTACACTTTTCTGCAAGTGTACCTTGTGGAGTTAATTCCACTTCTAATTCACCACTTAGCATCTGTCGTTCAAATTCATCGTTCTCCCCTACATAGGAAGACACCATTTTTTTAATTTGATGTTGATGCAACAATAAACCCAAGCCAAAATCATCAACTCCCGCATTATTTGAAATACATGTTATATCCTTTACTCCCAATCTTACTAATTCACTTATTGCATTCTCTGGAATACCGCAAAGCCCGAATCCACCTAACATAAAAGTCATTCCGTCTTGTACACCTGCCAAAGCTTTAGTTACATTTGCTACTGTTTTACGTATCATTTTGTCGTTAATTATCTTGTCACTAAAATACCGATTATAAATGGGATAAAATAAAAAAAGGTCTTAGCTTACGCTAAGACCTTTTTTAAATCATTTTATAATGTTATCTAGAAATCTAAATCTTCTAGATCATCTTCTAAATTATTATTATCCTGAACACCTTCAGCAAATTTATCGCAATTTATTTCAATGGACATGTTACTTGGCTTCTCAAAATCTTCTTTAGAAATACCCAATTCTTCGTCTGCATAATTCTTAGTCATATACAAACCCCAAATAGGTAATGCCATAGATGCTCCTTGTCCATACGTAATACTTTTAAAGTGAACAGCTCTTTCTTCCCCACCTACCCAAACACCGGTAACTAGGTTAGGAACCATACCCATAAACCAACCATCACTATTATTTTGTGTAGTACCAGTTTTACCAGCGATAGGATTTGTTAATTTATAAGGATAACCAGTTATAATTTCATCATACTCCTTTCTCCATTTATTAGCATTTGTAGTACGTAAACGCGTACCAGAACCGCCTTTCGTAACACCTTTCATTAAATCTAAAATAGCGTATGAAACATCTTTACTCAACACATCTTTAGTTTCAGGAACGTATTCATACAAAACGGTACCATCTTTATTTTCAATACGAGTAACCATTACTGGTTTCACGTACACACCTTGATTGGCAAACGCACCATAGGCACCCACCATTTCATACACATTAACATCTACGGTACCCAAAGCAATTGAAGGTACTTCTAGAATATCTCCGCTCAACCCTAAGTTACGCACCATGCTAACTACAGATTTAGGACCAACCTCATCTATTAATTGTGCTGTAACCGTATTTACCGAGTTTGCCAGTGCCTTTTTCAACGTATAGCTATTACCGGAATATTTAAGATTAGAATTTCTAGGGCACCATGGCTCCATATTACCATGTTTACCAGCCTCAATACAATACTGGGTGTCTGGGCGAGTTTCACAAGGTGATAATCGCAACTGATCTATGGCTGCTGCATAGACAAAAGGTTTAAAAGTAGAACCTGCTTGTCTTGAACCTTGTATAACATTGTCATACTGAAAATGCTTGTAATTGATACCGCCAACCCACGCTTTTACATGACCTGTTTGTGGCTCCATTGACATCATTGCTGTTCTTAAAAAAGCTTTATAATAACGTATGGAATCTCTTGGAGTTAGTATAGTATCTTTTTCTTTAGTAGGACTTTTCCAATCAAAAACAGTCATTTCGGTCTTCTTGTCAAAAGATGCACGAATCTCTTTTTCAGATTTTCCTGCAGCTTTCATAATTTTCCAACGATCAGAAATTTTCATGGCACGTTCCATGATTTTCTTCGTTTCTTCTGGAGTAATATCTAAGAAAGGAGCTGTCTTATTTCTATCTGGAGTATTCTGATGAAAAAATTCGGCTTGCAATTTTGTCATGTGCTCATTAACCGCTTCTTCTGCATTGGCCTGCATTTTAGAATCAATAGTTGTATAAATTTTTAATCCATCTAAATATAAATTATACTTATCTGGCTCGTCACCTATTGCTGGCTTTGGATTTTTAGATATCCAATCTTTCATAAAACGCTGCAAATACATTCTAAAGTAAGTGGCCAAACCTACACTATGCGTTTCTGGATTATAATTAATATCCATCTTCATAGCCTGTAGCGAATCTTTTTCTACCTCAGAGATATAATCGTATTTTGCCATTTGTGCAAGAACAACATCTCTACGATTTTTTACCATTTCTTCCCTACGCATAGGGTTAAAAAGTGATGAGTTCTTGAACATGCCCACCAACATAGCAGACTCTTCAATTTTAAGATCTTTTGGTTCTTTACCGAAATAAATACGTGCAGCAGAACGAATACCATCGGCATTATTTCCAAAATCATAAATATTAAAGTACATACTAATGATTTCTTCTTTGGTATAGCTACGCTCTAATCGAATTGCTAAAACCCACTCTTTAATTTTTTGCTTTATAGCATCGAACTTACTTCTAGATCGCACACCAACAAAAAGTTGACGTGCCAATTGCTGAGAAATAGTACTTGCTCCACCCTTACTACCCAAATAAGCAAATGCTCTAACAGTACCTCTAGCGTCGATACCAGAATGGTCTTTAAAACGTGCATCTTCAGTTGCAATCAAGGCATTTACCAAGTTATCAGGTAATTCGTCAAACTTTACATCGGTACGGTTATCATCTAAATAGAATTTACCCAACAAATTACCATCAGAAGAGATAATTTGTGATGCCAAGTTTGTCTGCGGATTCTCTAAATATTCATAAGGTGGTAATTCACCGAACAACCCCCATGAAGCAGATAGAAATATCAAAGCCACAATAGCAATACCCGATGCAAACAAAATCCAAAACCATAATATGAATTTCGAAAAACTATTCGTTGTTTTTTTCTTAACCTGTTTTGCCATTGTTTACGGGGTGCTTTTTGTTACTTCTATACCTACATCTGTAATACCTTCTAGCCCAATAATTCCAGAAACATTACCATTTTTACGCATTGCTTGTGATACCTCTATAGTATATACGCCTGAAGATGAAAAAACGATGTTTTCCTTATACCATAATTTATTTTCCTTGATACTACCACTGCCCTTACCTAACCAAGTACCATCTGGTAAAGACATTACATATTCAAGGGTATCTTTTGTTACTTCACCTTCTGGAGTAGTTAACGAAGCAATAAGAAATAAATTACTATATGGGAAAGTATTATCATTTCGAACATTGATAAAGACATCATGTTCAGCAATGGTATCCATTTCAGACAAAGAAAATTCTAGAACATTATCCTTATTCCAAACCCCATCTTCTAAGGTTTGATATTTAGTTTTAATAATATTACTATCACAAGAAGCAAAAAGCACAAGTGCTAAAAAACAAAAAAATATACTACGCATCCTTCTTTTGGTTTCTATTACGATTTCTGTTCTTGTTCTTATTTTTGTTGCGGTTTCGGTTTTTATTCTTATTCCTGTTTTTGTTTCTATTTCCTCCGCCTTTAGGCTTATCGAAACGGGTAAGGCTATCTTGACCTACAACATTCTCAAACACTACTTTTTCTTCTACGACAACTTCCATTGCGTACATCTCCAAACTAGAAACTTTTTCTTTTTTCTTGTTTTTTGCTAAAATTTCGTTTACCTGATCTTTAGAAAGCACATGCCAGTTACCCGGGTCTTCTTTATATGAGAACCATAGCATTTCTTTGAAAATATCGGTTTTCTGACAAAAAGCGAGTCCCTTTTCAGTAAACAATTTGGTGTCTTGAGAAGGAAAATCCTTTAATGCATCTATATACACATCTAACTCATAATTTAAACAACACTTTAATTTACCACACTGACCCGCAAGCTTTTGCGGGTTCAATGACAACTGTTGGTAACGCGCAGCAGAAGTACTAACAGATCTAAAATCCGTTAACCATGTTGAGCAACATAGCTCTCTACCGCAAGAACCTATACCACCAAGTCTCTGTGCTTCTTGGCGATAGCCTATTTGGCGCATTTCGATACGAATACCGAATGCTTTTGCCATATCTTTTATCAACTGACGAAAATCTACACGTTCATCTGCCGTATAGTAAAAAGTAGCTTTTGATCCATCACCTTGAAACTCCACATCAGAAATTTTCATTTGAAGCTTTAAAATAATAGCAATTTCACGTGCTCTTTTCTTAATTTCTTCTTCTCTATCTCTACATTTCTGCCAAATATCAATGTCTTTCTGACTCGCTTTTCTGTACACCTTAGGTGCTTCCTCATCAGTGAAAGATACTTTCTTTCGCTTCATTTGAACACGTACAAGTTCACCAGTTAAGGTAACCATGCCAATGTCATGACCAGATTGTGCTTGTGTGGCAACTATATCGCCAATGGAAAGTGAGAGATTCTCTGTATTTCTAAAAAACTCTTTTCTACTATTTTTAAATCTTACTTCAACAAAATCGAATGGTCGTTCCCCATTAGGGAGCGACATATTTGAAAGCCAGTCAAAAACTGTCAGTTTATTGCAACCATCTGTACCGCAAGTACCGTTATTCTTGCATCCCTTTGGTTGTCCATCCTTACCGGTAGAACAACTACTACAACTCATATTATATATATTGGTTTGGTTGAATTATATAAAATTCACCAAAAAAGGTTCATAAAAAACTTATAGGTAAAGATACAGTTTTTTTAATGTGAAATAAAAGTGAAATTAGCGCTGATGGTTTTAAATAGCGACATTAGCAATAACCCAAGAGTATTTCAAGAACATAAAAAAACAGCGATTTACGCTGTTTTTTTATGTTCAATTATCTAGTTCAACATCTTAAATCTGATAATGACAAGAAGTTTATTTTTTAAATTTTAATACTTCTGATCGTCCTTTTTTGAAAATCTTATTACTGACCACTTTTCCTTTTCGTAAAGCTTTTTGCTCCTCATATGGCAGCTCATGTACTTCTTTACATGCATCTGAACAGCAATTATTCATTTTTTCCGCACAAGATTTACATTGAATGAATAAAAGATGACAAGCTTCATTGGCGCAATTTACATGATCATCGCACGGCTGTCCACATTGATGACAATTAGCGATTACATCATCACTAATACGCTCTCCCCTTCTATGGTCAAATACAAAGTTTTTACCCTTGAATTTATTTTCAAGATTATTCTTTTCTACTTGTCTGGTATATTCAATAATACCGCCTTCTAACTGATACACCTGCTCAAAACCTTTGTGTTTGTAATACGCACTGGCTTTTTCACATCGAATTCCACCAGTACAATACATGACCAGTTTTTTATCCTTTTTATGATCGGCTAAATCTCGTTCAATTATATCTAGGGAATCTCTAAATGTATCTACATCTGGTGTAACTGCATTTTTAAAATGACCAATTTCACTTTCATAGTGATTACGCATATCTACCAAAACGGTATCTGGATCTTCAATCAGCTCATTGAACTTTTCTGCACCAACGTGTATACCTTTATTGGTAACATCAAAAGAATTATCCTCCAATCCGTCTGCTACAATTTTCTTGCGCACTTTCACTTTCAACTTCAAAAATGAAAGGTTGTCTTGCTCAATGGCAATATTGAGTCGCACATTCTCTAAAAAAGAAATGCTATCTAAATGTTCCTTAAAAACATTAAAATTTTCAGCTGGTACAGAAAGTTGGGCGTTAATGCCCTCATGAGCAACATAAATTCGCCCAAGAACATCCATCTCGTTCCAGTTGATAAAAAGGTGATTTCTAAAAATGTTGGTATTACCAATGTGTGCATAGGTATAGAAAGAGATAGTAAGGCGCTCCTTACCCGCTTCTTCAATTAAAGCTGCTCTTTCTATTGCACTTAACGTATTGTACAGTTGCATGCTATACTAATAATTTAAGTCTGCCATTAGGCAGAAGGTTTATAGAAAAATTTTGAATGGCAAAAATAGTTATAATATTGAAAAACCCACCTATTTTATTAAGGTTAACCACCTTAACTCATAAAAAAAGAGCCTTGATTATAGCAAGACTCTTTATTGGTTATTCCATTCTTCTCTTTTTCATAGCATTCTCGAAAAACATACATGAAGGAGATAACCACCTATAATCGCTTACACTAAAAAAGCAATTGATAACCAATTAAGTAACTTCTATTTAATAAAAGATAGCGATTAATTAAAATGGTTGCGTAATCATTTCAATATTGTTCAATTCAAAAAAGATTTGGTAATTTAGCTTTCCAAAAAAATAGAGAATGAGTTCTGAAAAAGAAGCAAAATTAAAAGCATTAAAGCTGACCCTTGACAAGATGGATAAAACCTACGGTAAGGGCGCTGTAATGAAACTGGGAGATAGTGTTGTTGCAGATGTTGAAGTGATACCTTCTGGCTCTTTAGGTTTAGATATAGCATTAGGCGTAGGCGGTTACCCAAGAGGTCGTGTAATTGAAATTTACGGACCAGAATCTTCAGGTAAAACAACCCTTACCTTACATGCAATTGCAGAAGCACAAAAAAATGGAGGTATTGCAGCGTTTATAGATGCTGAACATGCCTTTGATCGTTTTTATGCTGAAAAATTAGGTGTAGATATCGATAACCTAATTATTTCTCAGCCAGATAATGGTGAGCAAGCTTTAGAAATTGCAGATAACCTAATTAGATCAGGAGCTATAGATATCGTTGTAGTCGATTCTGTTGCCGCCTTAACACCAAAAAGTGAGATCGAAGGTGAAATGGGAGATTCTAAAATGGGTCTTCATGCACGTTTAATGTCTCAGGCATTAAGAAAGCTTACCGGTTCTATCAGTAAAACAAATTGTACTGTAATATTCATTAACCAATTACGTGAAAAAATTGGTGTAATGTTCGGTAACCCAGAAACTACTACTGGTGGTAATGCACTTAAATTTTACGCATCTGTTCGTTTAGATATTAGAAGGTCTACACAAATAAAAGATACGGATGGTAATGTTAAGGGTAATAAGACCAGAGTTAAGGTGGTAAAGAACAAAGTAGCGCCACCTTTCCGTACTACTGAGTTTGACATTATGTACGGTGAAGGTATTTCTAAAGTTGGTGAAGTAATCGACTTAGGTGTTGAATACGAAATTGTTAAAAAGAGTGGATCATGGTTTAGCTATGGTGACACAAAATTAGGTCAAGGTCGTGATGCAGTTAAAAACCTACTTTTAGATAACCCTGAATTGTTCGAGGAGTTAGATGGTAAGATCAGAGAAGCCATTGCAGCCCTTAACGCTTAAATTCAGAGTTATTTAAGTAAACATAAATGAGTTAACGCAACCATTGCGCCTAGTTTTCATCTTATCACAAAATAGTTATACGATGAAAATTAAGTTAATGTTATTGACATTGGTCTTAGCATTTTTAAGCAATGGTTGTTCTATTGATGATGATGACGCCAATTTCCATTTCACAGCATTGGAGATTGTTAATGCAGAAGTACCAGAATCTTTTGATCTCAATGAGGTCTATACGATTTCTGTAAATTATTTAAAACCGGATAGCTGCACATACTATGAAGGTTTTGACGTTGTTAAAGATTCCCTGACCGTTAGAAGTGTTGTTGCCATAGGGGCAGTAAGAACTGATTTTGATGATTGTATGGAAGAATTAATTCAAGAAACAGCGTCTTTTAACTTCCAGGTGATTTATACCGAACCCTATACATTTAAATTTTATAAAGGAGATAATAGCGACGGAGAGGCAGAATATATGGAAATTGTCGTTCCAGTAAACAACCCTTAAAACAACCAACCATTTGTGAGTCTAGAAGAACTCATACATAATTGTAAAAAAGGAGACCGTAAAGCACAGGAGCTACTATACAGAGCCTATGCCACTACGCTATTTGGTATATGCCTTAAATACTCCAAATCAAAATCACAGGCAGAAGATACCTTGCACGACAGTTTTATGACCATTTATGACAAAATTGGCCAGTTTAAGAATAAGGGATCTTTTGAAGGTTGGATGAAAAGAATTACCGTTAACACCGCCCTACAAAAATATAGAAAGCAAGAGTACCTAAACGTAGTTACAGATAATACAGAAGAAGAAGTAACCGTTGATAATGCCTTTAGCGACATCAGCTTACAAACGCTTTTAAGTTACATTCAAGAATTACCAAATAAATACCGCGCAACATTCAATCTATATGTTATGGATGGCTATACGCATAAAGAAATTAGCGAAATACTGGGAACAACAATTGGCACCTCTAAATCAAATCTTGCCAGGGCCCGCACATTATTAAAAGAAAAAATAGAAACTAAGATCACACAATCTATTGTTAGTGTCTTAATTATAATATCAACACACTTTTTATAATCTGATTTTGATTATAAACAGAAACAGTACTAGATGCAGAAGAAAAATATAGACGAACTATTCCGAGATAAGCTATCGGACTTCAAACAAACACCAGACAACAAGGTCTGGCGTGCGATTGATGCGTCATTGGACAAAAGAAAAAAGAAAAGAATCATACCTTTATGGTGGTCGTTTGGTGGTATTGCTGCCGCAATAATGATTGGTTTATTAATATTTAACCCTTTTACAGAAGAACACACTACCAATGAAATTTTGGTAGACACCAATAATAAAGCAATTGAAGTAAAAGATATTCAACCAACTACAAAAACGGAGGTTTTTGTTGATTCAATAGACAACAACACCAACCCAATAGTTGAGCAATCTACCACGGTTATAGAAGAGCAATTTTCAAATACTAAAAGCAACTCACCAAACAGCAGAGATGATTCTAACAGTGCTGCTGTAATTAATAATAATGCAAACCAGAACTCTGAACTTGTTAGTACTATTGCGGAAAAAAGTACAAACACTTCAGAAAACAATACCATAAAACATGAAGTATTAGTAGCTGAAAATACTGCCAGCACAGAAATTGCTAAAAATGATATTGAAAACTCATCTACCATTATTCAAAAAACAAAAGAGAAGATAGCTGCCAACAATGCGGATGTTACTATTCAGTCAGACCCAAATATTTTGGGTAAAGAAAACGCTATAGCGGCAAATACCTCTATTGAAGACCCTACCGAAGAAATTGAATTAAACAAAAAATCAATTTATGAGGAAATAGAAGACCAAGAAGAGCTAAAAAAGAAGAAAGTTGCGAACAATAGGTGGTCTGCAGGGCCCAATGTTGCACCAGTATATTTTAATGCAATAGGTGAAGGCTCACCCGTTAATTCGATTTTTACTCCGAATACAAAATCAGGAACCGTAAACATGAGTTACGGTGTTTCTGTAGCCTATGCGGTTTCCAAAAAACTAACTATTCGCTCAGGAATCAATAAAGTTGATTATGGTTATGACACGGAAGATGTTGCTTTTTCATCTTCTTCCAGTTTAGCATCTGGCAATGGACAATTAGCTACTATTGATTATGCAGAAACATCAAATACATTAACCATTTCCAGTAAAATAGTCACCTCAGATAAATACAGTACCGTAAGTTCAGCTCAAGATGTTACAGCAAAAAGTGCATCTAAAGACGGATTTATGTCTCAACAATTAGGGTACTTAGAACTACCCGTAGAATTGAACTATGCACTAATCGATAAAAAATTCGAGGTAAATCTCATTGGTGGAGTTAGTTCACTATTCTTAATCGATAACGCGGTATCATTAACTTCAGGTGACTTAACCACTGAAATAGGTGAGGCAAATAATATTAACGATTTAAATTTCAGCGCCAACATGGGTCTAGGCCTTAACTATAATTTTTCGCAGAAGATTCGTTTTAATGTAGAACCCATATTTAAATATCAATTAAATACCTTTTCTGATGTAAACGGAACTTTTAGACCATATTCTGTTGGAGTTTATAGCGGGCTCTCTTTTCAATTTTAAAAATTGATTGAAGCATATTTATTAACCTAGCTATTTTTGGTTAAATCGTTAAGTATTGTTTCCCTAACACTTGTTCTTAGCTCTGTCGTATCTTCTGGACGAATGGAATGTGTTTCAACAAATGAGTGCACTCTAGCTCTACATTTACCGGGACCGCCACTAAAAAATGTAAAAGAAAACCTTTCCTTATTATCATAAAAGGTCATGGGCACTACGGGTATTTTATGAGCGATAGCCATTTTGAAAGCACCATCTTTAAACTTATCTAACAGCACATGCTCTTCTGGCACACCACCCTCAGGAAAAATACAGATACTCAAGCCCTGTTGCAGTCTTTTTTGCGCTCTTCTATATACAGCCGTTCTACTCTGTGTATTGTCGCGATCTACCATAATGCAAACGCGTTTATAGAAGAATCCGAATAAAGGTATTTTAACCAGTTCCTTCTTCCCCACAAATACAAATGGGTTTTTACTTACTATTAACATCAGCATAATATCTAGCATACTAGTATGGTTAGCCACCAACATGTAGCTCTTATTTTTAACCAACTTCTGCTCATAGGTCACTTTTGGAAAACAAAACATACCATATAGTATAAATCTTGCCCATAGATTTCTGGCCATCCAAAAAAACTGTGGATACCACGCCTCCCTTGAAGCAAATAGGACAAGAAATGGAAAAAAGAGTAGAATAGGAATGGCCACTAAAATATAAAACCAAATTCGATATATAGTTTGACCGGTTTGTTTAACCAATTTAAGCATAAATCAAAAGTAGTTATTTACGATAGTTTTTTTGTATTTGTTTTACCTTTGCTTTCTTAGAATAAAGAAAATGGCAAGAATTTTAACAGGCATACAAAGTACAGGGACTCCGCATTTAGGTAATATTCTTGGAGCGATCAAGCCAGCAATAGATATGGCAAACGATCCTTCTAACGAATCTTTTCTATTTATTGCAGATATGCATTCGTTAACACAGATTAAAAATGGCGCAGAATTACGTCATAACACCTATGCTGTTGCTGCAACATGGCTAGCTTTTGGGTTAGATATAGAAAATACTGTTTTTTACAGACAAAGCGATGTACCACAAACCACGGAGTTGGCTTGGTACCTAAGCTGCTTTTTTCCATATCAACGATTAACGCTTGCACATTCTTTTAAAGATAAGGCAGACAGGTTAGAAGATGTAAATGCCGGACTATTCACTTACCCAATGTTAATGGCGGCAGATATATTATTGTACGATGCTAACATTGTACCTGTAGGCAAAGATCAAATGCAACATATAGAAATGACTAGGGATGTTGCTTCTCGTTTTCACGCACAATTAGGCGAAACATTTGTATTACCAGAAGGTAAGGTACAAGAAGAAACCATGTACATACCGGGTACAGATGGGGCAAAAATGAGCAAGAGTAAAGGTAATTTGATAAGTCTATTTCAGACCGATAAAAAGTTACGCAAACAGATTATGGGAATACAGACGGATAGCACAGCAATGGAAGACCCAAAAGACCCTTCTACTGACAACGTATTCGCTTTATATAAAATATTGGCAAGTGAGCCACAAATTGAAGAAATGAGTGCTAATTACTTAGCAGGAAACTACGGTTACGGTCATGCAAAACAAGCACTTTATGAAGTAATTGTAAATAAGTTTGAAGAGCCCCGTGAAAAGTTTGAATACTACATGAACAACTTAAATGAGATTGATGATGCACTAGCTTTAGGTGCAGAAAAAGCTAGAAAAGTAGCGGACGGAGTACTAGAAAGAGTTCGTGAAAAGTTAGGTTATTAATTAATCACACAGAAAACTACAAATATTAAAAAACCGACCTAGTGGTCGGTTTTTTGTTTTTATTCATTCGTCTATCGATATTAAATTCGGAAATATCGATTAAGTGAGCATTTAATGATGAATTTTAATCTAAACTCATAAAAACAAACTAAGTGGTTTATAAAATTTTCAAATAGCCTCGAACAATTTACCTGGTAAGGGTCTTATTACTCCCTTCATTTCCATATTTAACAAGGTAGAAGATGTTCTATAAATAGGCAGTTTACAATCTAGGGCTATACTATCTAAAATTTGCTTTCCGTTATTCTGTAAATAGGTGTAAATACTTTGCTCAATATCATCCAGCTCAATAAACAATTGTTTTTGAATGGTCTTATGCTGTTTTTCTTCAATATCCCAATCCAACAAATAAATCAAATCTGCAGCTGAAGTCATTACATGTGCTTTTTGCTGCTTTATCAGGTTATTACAACCCAAGCTATATTTATCTGTTGTTCTACCTGGTACGGCAAAAACATCTCTATTATAACTATTGGCAATATCAGCAGTTACAAGGCTTCCACCTTTTTCTGCAGATTCCACTACTACCGTAGCTTCACTAACTCCCGCAATAATTCGGTTTCGTTTTAAGAAATTCTCACGTTCTGGATTGCTAGTACTCCAAAATTCAGTGTAGAACCCACCATTCTTTAAAACATCGGCTTGGTACTTGGCATGAACCTTTGGATAGATCTGATTTAAACCGTGAGCTAAGCATCCTACGGTTTGCAAACCATGTTTTACGGCTTCCCTCTGAATACAAATATCAACTCCGTATGCAAAGCCACTAATTATTACTGGATTTAAAGGAGCAACCTCTTCAATAAACTGCTCACAAAAAGACATTCCGTAGCTGGTTATATTACGCGTACCTACCACGCTAATCAGTTTACGGTTCTGTAAATCAATATTCCCTTTTTTAAACAATAGAATGGGACCGTCAATACAATGCTTTAAATACTTAGGGTAATCATCATCTAAAAAATAGGTACAACTTATATCATTCTTAAGAATATAATTGTATTCCGACTCTGCAGCCTCTAAATGTTCTAGATCAAATAAATGTCTAATGGTATGCGTACCTATACCATCAATTTTAAGCAGATTTTGCTTTTTATCTTCGAAAATTGCGGATGGACTACCACAATGTGAAATTAATTTCTTTGCAAGAGTGTCTCCTATATTTGGCACATGTTGCAAACGAAGAATTGCAACAAGTTCATCAGCAGTATGTTGTGTAGTTTTCATTTCTTGTTCACAAATAAGCGAAAAAAATATGTTAATAAAAAGTTACGAAAGAGGTTTTTATACCTCTTTATTTTTTTCATATTTGTGATCCAATGGTATTAGAACACTATATAAGCGATTTACTTTATAGGTACAACTGTGTTGTTGTTCCTGGATTTGGAGCATTCCTTACCCAAAAAAATTCTGCCCAAATAAACGTGGTTACAAACACGTTTAGCGCGCCAAATAAATCTATTGTTTTCAATAGACAACTCATTTCTAATGATGGGCTTTTGGTTTCTTATGTATCAAATGCAGAGAAAGTTTCTTATGAAACGGCATTGGTTGAAATTGAAAACCAAGTTAAAACTTGGCAAGAGGTTTTAGTTAAAGAAACTTCTTTGCACCTAAAGAATATTGGTTCTTTAACTAGAAATCAAGAAGATAAAATATTGTTTCAACCTGCTAACGAAACAAACTACTTAACGTC
The DNA here is from genome assembly GCF_039968975.1 of Maribacter sp. Classification (GTDB taxonomy): domain Bacteria; phylum Bacteroidota; class Bacteroidia; order Flavobacteriales; family Flavobacteriaceae; genus Maribacter. The sequence goes on from NZ_JBDVOT010000153.1 coordinate 24,975, forward strand.
ATCATTTGGTCTTTCTAACTTTAATTCTATTCCTGTAACCAGAGAAGTTTTAAAGGTTGAAGTAGAAGAGATCGAAGAAAAAATACCGTTCGTTATCAGTCCTGAGCGCAGAGAAACAAAAGGTTTTAGACCTTATTTAAAATATGCCGCTATTTTAATGTTGGCTTTCTCTACTGGCGTAACCGGTTATCGTGCTTACCAACAGCAGCATACAAACGAGCAAGTAGCGAGACAGGATGCTGAAGAGTTTGTAAACAAACAAATTCAAGAAGCAACCTTTTTTGATCTATCTCCTTTAGAATTACCAACGGTTACTGTTGATGCCACTACAACTTCAGCAACAAGACCTGCTATAAACAAAGGTGAAGCAACACATTTTATAGTTGCAGGTGCATTTAGGGTTAGAGGTAATGCAGATAGAAAAATAGAACAGCTTAAAGCTAACGGATTTAATGCCGGCTATTATGGTACTAATGCCTACGGTCTACACATGGTAACTTTTGATAGTTATACCAATGCCAACGATGCTTTAAAAGCGTTACGTGAAATTAAACGAACGCAATCTAAAGATGCTTGGTTATTAACAGAAAAATAAACCTATACACATTTTATAAGTACCGATGATGCCCGTATCTTTGCGGAAAATTTCAAATTAATGGAAGCAAAGACTCCTGCAGCATCACGTACTACAATGACCGATTTGGTTCTCCCAAGTGAGACCAACGCACTTCAAAATTTATTTGGCGGCGAATTATTGGCCCGTATGGATCGTGCGGCCAGTATTGCAGCAGGTAGACATAGCCGCAGAATCACTGTCACCGCATCTGTAAACCACGTAGCATTCAACTTGGCAATTCCGCTTGGTAGCGTTGTTACCGTAGAAGCTGCCGTTTCTAGAGCATATAACACCTCTATGGAGGTTTATATTGATGTTTGGATAGAAGACCGCTACAGTGGCAAGAGTACTAAGGCAAATGAAGCTATTTACACCTTTGTTGCCGTTGATGAAACAGGTACGCCAACTGAAGTTCCAGAATTAACACCGGAAACTCCTCTAGAAATTACTCGTTTTGAAGGTGCACTACGTAGAAAGCAATTAAGTTTAGTATTGGCCGGTAAAATGAAACCAGATAATGCTACCGAACTTAAAGCTTTGTTTACGAAGTAAATAGCGCTCTGTTTTATTTTTATAATTTCAGTTGTTAGTTTAGTTTTAGCAGTAATAATTGACTAAGAAAGTTCTAAATTCGTGTTTTTACTCAATTTGATTTTTCATTTGAAGATAAATCATGTTAAGACGAATTTCTCGTCCAAACTATTACAAACAAAATTATAATGAAAGACGGGATTATAAACTGGAATGTTGACCCTGAGATCTTTACGCTATTCAACACGTTTCCTATTAGGTACTATAGTTTATCCTGGGCTCTAGGCTGCGCCCTATGTTATTTCATTGTCAAACAAATTTATCGAAAAGAAAATATACCTCTTGAAAATTTAGAACAACTGACAATGTATATAATCGCAGGTGCATTTTTAGGAGCACGACTTGGGCATTGCTTTTTCTATGAGCCACAATACTACTTTGAAAATCCACTTGAAATTCTATTACCAATTCGAAAAATTGGAGAGTCTTTCGAATTCACCGGATTTCAAGGACTTGCAAGCCATGGTGGATTAATAGGAATCGTTGTGGCAATAATCTTATATGCTAGAAAAAGCAGAACAAATATATTATGGATAATGGACAGAATAGCACTTGGAACCTCTGTTACCGCTGCTTGTATTCGGATAGGTAATTTTATGAATTCCGAAGTTTATGGAAAACCAACAAACGGTAAATGGGGTGTAATTTTCGAAAGAGATGACCTAATTCCAAGGCACCCAACACAACTCTATGAAGCTGCATCTTATTTGTTTATTTTTTGTGTTCTTTTATTTATCTATAACTCAAAAAAAATTAAAAGGCAAAATGGGCTTATGGTCGGTGTTCTTTTTATCTTAATGTTTACAGCACGATTTATGATTGAATTTGTTAAAGAGAATCAAGTTGAATTTGAAGATTCTTTAACTTTAAATATGGGTCAAATTCTAAGTATTCCACTTATCCTTTTAGGAATATCGATTACCATCTACAGCAAAAAATCTAAAAATGCTTATTCCCATTAAAATTTGATTTTAAGAGTAAATCAAAAAGGTTTGCAGAAAGATGTTCAGTTAAGTTTATCAACTAATTTAAATTAAAACGCGGTAAATGTATTAAACACGGTATCCATGAAAAAAATCGTCGGAATCATATTAGCAATTATTATTTTAATTTCTTGTGAAAACATCATTAAAAAGAAAGAAAAACCTATTGCAAATACCGGATATCAGGAAATAAATACAGACTTATATCAACTAATTAAACCAAGTGAAAAAGCAAAAAAAGTATTGATCCTTTTCCCAGGTTACCCTCACAAGGGTGAAGACACTACAAAAGAATTCAAAATACTTAAATATACGGAAGAGAGTAACGTTGCAGTTATTTTCATGAACTACAATCAAAAACTGTGGCTAGAAGAAAATGAAAAGATTGCACTGGCAGAGCAACTAAAAAGCATATTTACAGAAAATAACTTGCCTATAAATGATGTTTATATTGGTGGATATTCAAGCGGTGGAAACGTTTCTTTATTAATAAGTTCATATTTAAATCAACATAAGCGCTTTAAATTAGCACCTAAAGGAGTTTTTATAGTGGACTCACCAATTGATTTGGTAGCGCTATATAAAAGCTCTCAAAAGAATTTAGAACGAAAATTTTCTGAAGTGTCTGTTGCAGAAAGTACCTGGATTATTGAAAATCTAGAAAATCAATTAGGTAATCCTAAAGACGATATTATAACATATCAGCAATATGCAGTCAATACTTCTGAAACTAATACCATCAATAATCTAATAGGCTTGAAAAACACGAAAATTCGACTTTATACTGAACCAGATACACTTTGGTGGAAAAAGAACAGAATGGCAGATTATGACCAATTGAACAGTTATTACATCAAAAGCCTTTCTGAAGACTTAAAAGAAGCAGGATTTAACCAAGTAGAATACATACCAACACAGGATAAGGGTTATCGAGCAAATGGAGAAAGGCATCCGCATAGTTGGTCTATAATTGACCAGAAAGAATTGATGACATGGATAAATGAGTAAAAATATCGCCCAGGTTCATTTAATCAAATTGTCTACCCCTATTTAAATAAGAGCTACCAGCAAATTTTGATTACACAGCCTCGCGATACAAATCTTTTTCTAACTCAGATTGCTTTAAGTCAACCTTAAAAGAAAGGTCCATTTCTATTTTGCTTGCATTATTCCAAATGAAAAGTGCAGCTAAACAAACAGTACCCAATACAAATAAGGCAATTGCAGAGGTTACAAAGCCACTGTACGCCAATGTTAAACAAGTAGCTAAAAATACTGTATAGATCAAAATTGACTTAAGCGATTCATTCAATGTAAAACCAGAAGATTTTAGTTTACTAACATTACCTGATTGGTTCTGAGTAGCATCGGAATTTAAAGTAATTGTGTTAAGCATAATAATTTCCTTTTTCTGATTAATACCTCAAAATTCGGAAAAAATAATCAACCATCACTTACATAATAACATGAAAATCAATATGATAAACTAAAATTAAAGAAATGATATTATTTAAATAACAGAAAAATAGTATTGATAAAATTCCCCGCTAAAAATTGAAGTTATCGGGATCGGGCCCAACGCGCTCTCCAGTCTCCAATCCGTCTAAAAAAGCAATATCAGCTGCAGACAACTCAAAATCAAAAATATCCGCATTAGATGCAATACGTTTTGTATGTACGGATTTAGGGATGGCAACAATACCTTTTTGCAAATTGTAACGTAGAATAATCTGTGCTACACTCTTATTATGCTTTTTAGCTATATCTGTACAAATATCCAACTCAAAAACCTTGCCTTGCATAAAAGGTGACCAAGACTCGTATTGAATTCCGTTATCGGTACAAAAATCAATCAACTCTTGTTGTACTAAATGCGGATGAAACTCCATTTGGTTCACCATAGGCACCACCGTACAATCGCTCATAACATCTTCTAAATGATGTTTTAGAAAATTACTGACACCAATAGCCCTAATCTTCTTTTGCGCGTACAAATGCTCTAAAGCTCTCCACGTATCTTTGTACTTACCTTCAACCGGCCAGTGAACCAAATATAAATCCAAGTAATCTACACCTAACCGATTTAAACTAGCATCAAAAGCTTTCAGTGTTTCTTCATAACCCTGATTATCGTTCCAAACTTTGGTTACCAGGAAAATCTCACTTCTATCTACTCCGCTTTCACGTATTCCTTTACCTACGCCCTCTTCATTCTTATAAGCTGCGGCAGTATCTATATGACGATACCCTAACTGAAGTGCACTTTTAACAGCATCTACAACTTCTTGATCATTATCTGATAAGTATGTACCTAAACCTAGATATGGCATTTGAACCCCGTTACGCAGTTCAAAGCTTCCTTTAATATCTGTAATCTTGAGTTCGTTTTTCATCGTTGTATTTTTTAAAGACGATACACCCACTCTTCTGGGTTAAGACGAGATGTATCTTGATATAAATAAAATTTTAAACGGGTCTGGCCATTGTTCTTATTGGTGTATACTATACCTAGTTCTTCTTTACTGGCTACTTTATCACCCTTTTTCACGTATAGCTCAGAAAGATTATAGTAGGTGCTAATAAAGTTACCGTGTTTGATTTGAACACCTTTATTACCTCCAGGTACTGCCAAAATAGCAATGACCTCACCTTCAAAAATAGCGCGGGCTTTAGAACCCTCATCGGTTGCAATAATAACTCCGTTACTTTGATGCTTGATGCCTGGGTAGACCGGATCGGCATACACTCCAAATCCCTGGCTTTTGATGCCTTTTTCAACTGGCCAAATTAGTTTTCCCTTATTCGCAGAAAAGTTTTTTGCAATAACGGTAGCCTCTGGAGTTAAAACGAATTTACTTGAGTTTTTAGTTGTACTGCCTGATTTTTTATTGGATGCGGCAATAGCACTTCTAATCAATTTTTCTATCTGCTGATCTATCTTTCTTGCTTCCTTCTTTTTAGTTTCAATAGCACTTGCATATTTACTTTCGTTCTTACGAATTGTTCCCAGCAATGCTTTTTGAGTCTGTATTTCGGCAAACAATTGATTTTTAGCTTTCTTGTTCTGTGCAAGCAATACCTCTTTTACTTTTCGCTCTTCATTTAAATCTGCATTTAAGCGAGAAAGCTCTTCTGTTTTAACCAATATCTGTGCTCCCTGCTCTTTTCTATAATCTGTATACTGCTTCATATACTGAAGCCTTTTAAAGGCTTGAAAAAAGCTTTCTGAAGACAACAAGAACATTAATCTATTCTGTTTTGATTTGTTCTGATATGACTTCTGAATCATTTTGGCGTACTCATCCTTTACCTCTTGAAGCTCCGTCTTTAACTTGCCAATATTTCTAATGTTGGTATTGATCTGTCTGTTCAACAAATTAGACTGTTGATTGGTAACCCTAATTAATTGTTGGCGTACAGTGATTTTCTTATCTAACGCCTCCATTTGATCTAAGACATTACCTTTCTCTTTTTTTTCGGCAAAAAGTAACCTGTTTATGTTTCGAATTTCAGATTGAAGTTGCGCTCGTTTTTCCTCCAAAGCTTTTTGCTCGCTGGTTTGCGCAAAAGCAGATACTGAAGTAAACAGTACCAATAGAAAACAAACATATTTTAATTTGAACAACATCTTCTTACAACTCTATTTCTTTAAACCCTTTTGGTATTGAATATGGAAAGTTAACTTTTCCGTTCAATTCTAAATTTTTAAACTCAAGGCCTATCGTATTTTCCTTATCCTTACTTATGGCCTTCACCATAATCTCATTAGGCAAAACTTCTTTATCTATACTTTGATAATTTTTATACGCAATTTCTAACAAGCGTTTATCGGCTGGCTGAGAAAGCTGTTGTAATGCCATCTTAAAATTTTGAGGTTCTATTTGAAACAAAGTCTTGTATAAAGTACCTTGCTCCTTTGGAGTAAGTCTGTAAGTATCTGCTGAAACACCAATATCATATTTCTCCTCTCTTAAGTCCACTATTGCCTGACCGGTCAATAAATTTTGTAAAATCGAAAAATCGACCTCAGTTCCTAACAACTCACTTAAATAGGAAAAATCACCATCAAAATATTCGTTCTCTAACTTATTATAAAAAGAAACTCTATCTGGTGTAATATATGCTTTTACAATACCTAAAGGAGCACTCATCCAAATAGCTTTATCTTTTTCCATTCTTAGGCTGACAGAAACACCTTGAGAAGATTCACCATCAGAATAATTTATTTTTACCCTACCTGCCAATGTCTTAAAACCAGCTTCATTTTGGTAATGCGCCTTAATCACCGATTTAGATGATAATTTAGCATCTACCGTACCACCAGAAATCACCTTTGTACTTTTACAAGAAGCCATAAAAGCTATCACAACCATCAGTAAAACATACTTTATCTTCATTGTACTCAAAAACTTCGTCATCTAAAATTACTATTTAATTTTACTAAGGTACATATTTGCTTTAGAGGTATTATTGGTTGCGGTATATGCATTAGCCAATTCTTTATAAATAGCATTTTCTAACTGCGTATCATCAATTAGATAATCTAAAGCTGTTTCCAAAATATCTATAGCATCTTTATGTCTTGAGGCTTTATTCAAAGCCGCACCGTTTGCATAATAAAAATAAGGTTGAGAAGGAAAACTCTCCATAGCCTCTTCCGTTGTAGTAAGTACTTCATCATTATCAGAAGCTGAACTAAGCATAACTTCAATCTTAGCTTTATAGGCTGATACAGTGTTTAAATCTTCAGAAGGAACTTTAGTTTCGGTTTTTACAACAGGTACTACTTTCTTTTGTTGTTTGGCAATAGAGTCATTTATTTTACCCTCTAAGTATTCTTGTTTTTTAGAGGTCTTAACTCCTTTCAACATTGACTTAGCAGTTAAATAATCTTCATTTAAAAAGTAGATTTCCGCCAAATTACCTCTAAGTACGACATTACTCCATGGCAATTCTCCCTTTATTTCACCTATGACCGTTTTTTTGGCATCGACAATGTCAACCAAAGTTTCTGCATACCAATAATTTTCAGGTTCTCCATTCAAAGCTTCTAACGCATAGTCTTGAGCAAGTATAAATTGCTTATCATATAAATGAAATTTAGCAAGTTCAAAAGAAACGACAGTATTTTGAGGTTGTAAACGTTTACATTCTAAAAAATAGGTAATGGCACGATCATAATTTCTTATGCCCATTTGTTTTAGTCCCTCGAAAAAATTTTCTTGAAAAGTGTCTGAGTATTCTTCTAGAAAGACTTCTGAGCTTTGCTCAACCTCCAATTCTTGATTTTCTTGCGCATAAGTCCAGCTCGGCATAATAAATACGCCGAAAAACAAACCCAAAAAAATCAATTTCTTCATCTCAATTTTATAAAACTACTTTACACCGGTACTACCAAAACCGCCTTCTCCTCTAGCAGTTTCAGACAAGCTATCTACAAGGTTCCACTCAGCGCGTTCATGTTTTGCAATGACCATTTGTGCAATACGTTCACCATTTTCAATTACAAAATCCTCGCTAGAAATATTTACTAGAATTACACCTATTTCTCCTCTATAATCAGCATCTATTGTGCCAGGAGCGTTAAGTACCGTAATTCCTTTTTTTGCTGCAAGCCCACTTCTTGGTCTTACTTGAGCTTCAACACCTACCGGCAACTCAACAAAAAGACCAGTTGGTATAATAGCTCTGCCTAAAGGTTGTAGCGTAACCGCTTCGTCAAGATTAGCTCTTAAGTCCATACCTGCAGATGCACTTGTTTCGTAATGTGGTAAATCGTGATTCGATTTATTAATAATTTTTATGTTCATCTGTTTACATATAGTTTTTTAAGGTTCTCAAATTCTAATTTATATACCAGACCTAAGAACAAAATTAATAACGGAATACCAATAAAAAGGTTTCTATCAAAAATGTAAAATGAAAGAGTAGAAAACAAGATGGATATACCTAAATAAAATATAATTTTTCTGAAGTTATAAGGAATAGGATAGTACATGCGCCCAAAATAAAAGGAAAGCAGCATCATGGTTCCATATGCCAATAACGTTGCAACTGCTGAAGCCATATATCCAAAATACGGAATGAATATTAGATTGACTATTATAGTCAATACAGCACCGATCATTGAAATATATGCCCCAAACTTTGTACGATCAGTAACTTTATACCAAACCGATAGGTTATGATAAATACCCAAGAAAAAACTTGCTAAAACAATCAAGGGCACTATTGGCATGGCATCCCAATACGCTTCGTTCAAAACTAAAAACTGTTTTAAAACATCAGCAAAAACTACCACAGTTAACAATATTACACTTCCCATAACCACAAAATAATTAGTTATTTGAGCATAAGCTTTTTCTGGATTTTTAGTATCAGAATGACTAAAGAAAAAGGGCTCTATTCCCATTCGAAAAGCGGTAGCAAATAGGGTCATAAAAAGTGCTAGTTTATAACATGCTGAATATTTACCCATTTCAGTCTTTGCGATTTCAACAGGTAAAAGTTCTGAAAGTAAGTACCGATCAAATACCTCATTAATTGTAAATGCAATACCGGCGACCATAACTGGCATTGCATAACGTACCATTCTTTTCCAAAGGTCTTTATCAAAAACATAAGGTTTACGAATATATACCCTAATCATTAGTAATAATGTAACACCGCTTGCAATAAGATTGGCGATTAAAATATAAGGGATTTCATAATCTGGCTTATAGAGCGATTTTAAAAATCCTTCTGAAGCTCCTGCGGTAACTTTGGGCAAAAGGATTAAGAAAAACAAGGTAAGCCCCAAATTGAGCGATACATTTAGAATTTTTACAAAAGCGTAACGCATAGGCTTTTCATTTGCCCGCAACCATGCAAAAGGTATAATTGCCAAAGCATCTAGTGCTAAAATACCTAACACGTAGTTCATAAAGGGCAAATCGATATTTAATGCTAATGATAATTTTTCTTTAAAAAGAACACCAATTAAGACCAATAAGGCCGTAGAGCCCATAATGGATAACAATGATGTACTAACTACTTTCTTTTTATTTTCTGAATCTTTATAAAAACGGAAAAAAGCAGTTTCCATTCCATATGCTAAAAAAACATTGAAAATTGCAAACCACGAAAAAATAAGTGTAACCTCACCATATTTACCCGGTGCCATAACATCAGTATAAATAGGCACAAGCAAAAACGAAATCATCCTTGGCAAGACAGTTGCCAAGCCATAAATTGCCGTTTGTTTAAAAAGTTTTTTGAGTGGATTCAAGCACTATACATTCAGGCGATAAAAGTACCTATTAAAAGCCTAGTTACAAAGTTAGTTTTTGGGTGCGCCCTTATAAATTAATGGTTGCTTTTGTTTTATACCATTTATTTTGGCATATTTCACTTCTCCATTTTCATTATAACTTATAACAGCCTCATCTGTATTCAACGCTAACTTTAAAGTTTCAGATGATTCGGGGTTATTGTTAGGTATTCTAACCAAAATCATTTTTTGATTATCAACAGTATTTACTATTGCCTTCACCTGTTTACCTCGAAAATATACTTCATTCAATTCAATATCAGAATTTTCAAGTAATGAAACCGGAATTCGTAACTCGGTACCAGAACCACTTTCTTCTCTACCACCAGTATACTGTTGACAAGTAGCATTTCCAATTTCAAACGGAGTCTCCGTTTGTAGTTTTTTCTGCGAGGTACAACTGGTTAAACAAAGACAGAATATTAAAAAGCAACTAAGTACATATTTCATTAGACCCATATTATTCTTATAAAGATAATAAGTAATATGGGTTTAATAGGTCATTTAACATTGCTATCACAAATTATATACTCAGTCTCTTAATTGCAATTGCTTTAATTTAAAGAGTTCATTTTTTACCTGCTTGTATAAAAACACAGAGAACACTATTAAAAAAACAACTGATGAGCATAAAATATAGATATAAAAACCGTTAGATAAAGTAGCTTTAAATAATGGTAATAAAATTATAAACCCAACGGTATAAACAATAACAGCTACCGGTGTAACCAAGTAATGCGTGTATTTCCGGAAAGAATAATAGGTTGTTAAGTCTTCTTTGAAAGTGCTAGCATCTTCGCTAAAATTTACTTTTCGTAGTTTCTTCAAGCTAAATAGTTCAATGGCAATTCTAATTACCAAACTGCCAATCATTAAGCCAATACCAAGCATGAATGTAGCGCTCTTATATCCTGATACATATATTAAGAAAGAAACCAATATTATAATAGTAAGCGTTAAAACTATATTACCGGTTTTCTGCTTGTTCTCTATGGATTTTACATTTTTTAAAAGGGATTGAAATCCGTCATCGGTTGCAGGTATTTCTGATTGGTTCTGCCATTTATTTTGTAAATCTTCAAAGTTATTCATTGTTTACGCATTTTGTAAGTTGTTGTTTTATTCTATGTATTCTAGTTCTAACAGCTTCGTGTTTAATTCCAATAATTTTTGAAATTTCTAACTGCGGAACTCCCTCTAACTCCAATAATATTATAGCCTTATTGGTACTACTTAATGTATTGATGCATTTGTATAATTGAACAAGCATATCTTCTTTATCATTAGAATTTTCAATAGCTCCGCTTATCTGCAAATCACTAACTAATTGCTTGTTCCCTTTTTTACGTTCGCGCCTTATTTCAGCCAAACATGTGTTTACACAAATACGATAGATCCAAGTGTCTATTGCACTTTCATTTCTAAAGTTATCTAAGTTTTGCCACACCTTTATAAACGTTTCTTGAGCCAGGTCTTTGGCTAGAGCTTCATTACCTTCTGTATAACCCATACATAATCGCATGACTTTTTGGTAATTGTTTTTATATAACTCTTTGTATTTAATTTCTTTTGATGCCATTAATTATCCAGTTCAGCATTTAAGTTTTCTAAAAACCATGTAGGTTGATCTAACATAATAAAATGAGAAGAACCTTCAGCAAATTGTATAGTATACTCTGAAAGTTTTTTATATTGAGTATCGTAGGTAGATTTAGCCATTTCTAATCCATAAGGTTCAGTAGCCGCTAATATTGTAACCGGTGTTTCTATTTTACCCAAGTCTTCACGAAGATCTAGTTTTAAAAGATCGGTATACCCATAAACATAGGTTTCTCTATCCGCCTTAATCATCCAATTTTTGATTATATCCTGATTTGACTTTTCTTTGGTCATACCACTTGCCATTTGAGCAGCCATAGCTTCAAAATCAATAGCATTCATTGCCAGTACCTGTTTATTGTAAGGCGAGTCATATATCATATACTCACTTTTAAAATTAGGCATCATTAAAGTACCGGTGGACGGTAAAGCATCTACAACTATTACTTTTTTAAAAGTATTTTCTTCTGTTGCCATCCAAAGTGCCAAGGCACCACCTAAACTATGCCCTAGCAAAACCGCATTTTCCAGTTTGTTTTGTAAAATATACTCTTCTACACTTTCTTTAATTTTTGGTAACCAAGGCTTTTCAATCGCAGGTACATCACCAAAACCAGCAAAAGTAAATACGTGACACTCGTAATTTTTTGACAATTCTTCTACGGTATCATTCCAAACATCTCCCGTACAGGCAAACCCTGGAAATAATAATATAGGATTACCAGTACCGGTTACTTCAACTTTGAAAGATGAGTTCTGTGCAGTACTAGAAAGTGAGACAAAAGTAAAAAATGCGATAAGTAAAGTTTTAATTGTTTTCATTCTAAGAGTTTTTGATTATTTACCCTTTAGATTCAAGAATTAAAAAATGTTACATCTAAAATTGAAAAAAAAATTATTCCGGCTCTACATCCATCCTTTTTATAGCTGTAGATGCTAAAATAAAAGCCGCTAAGAGAAATATCGCCGCCAAGGCATACGGAGCACCCGGAAAGTATATAGAAGCTTCTGGGCGGATAAAATAATAAAATACCGGTGCAAAGATGAACTGACCCAAAATAGCAGTGATGCTCACCAAACCGGTTATAGATCCCTGTAATATTCCCTGTTCTTTTTCAGAAACCTGATTAGAAATAACCCCTTGTACTGTAGGACCGGCAATACCACCTAAAGCATACGGAACTAAAAAGGCGTACAACATCCAGGGTTCTTTGGCGAATGAAAATAGAAACATACCGACTGTCCAAAGTAAAAACCCGAATGTAATTACTTTACGCTTTCCGAATTTGGCTACAATCTTCCCCACCAAATAACCTTGAACAATAGCCACTAGCAAACCAACTACCATTAACGATAATCCTATCTGCTTAGGATTCCAATCATAACGTTCTATACCATAATAAGACCATGTAGAAGGTAATGCTTGACCGGCAAGGTTTGCCAAGAAGAATGCTGAAATCAATAATAAGATACCCTTATAATTTCTCAAAGCGAACAAAGAAACCCCAGGAATCATTTTTGAGAAGTTGATGTGCCTTCTATTCTCTGGAGTCAAAGATTCAGGAACAAAGAAATACCCAAAAAGAAAATTGGCAAATGTTAAGCCCGCAGCAATATAAAATGGGAGTCTAATATCTATCTCTCCAAAAAATCCACCAATACCAGGACCTATGATAAATCCAATTCCGAATGCGGCACCTATTAATCCGAAGTTCTTTGCCTTATTTTCTTTGGTACTTACATCAGCGATATACGCAGATGCAACGGTAAAACTAGCACCCGTAATTCCTGCTAAAAAACGACCTAGAAATAACCATGTAATTGTTGGTGCCCAAGCATGAATCAAGTAATCTATACTTAAGCCTAAAAGGGCAAGAAGCAATATGGGTCTTCTTCCAAATCTATCGGATATTTCGCCTAACACCGGCGAAAACAAGAACTGCATGCCCGCAAAAGCAGTAGTCAACCACATTCCGTATATAATAGCCATGTGATTACCCTCACCTGTTAATTCCATAATCAAATCGGGAATAATTGGGAGAATGATACCGATACCAATAACATCAACCAAAATGGTGATAAAAATAAAGAGTAAAGCTGTTTTTTTAGATTTCATGGTCAAGGCAAAAGTCGGGTAAAAAAAGTAATCTTAAAGCTATAAAAGCAAAAACCCCACTTTTAGGTGGGGTTTTCAATTCTATATATTTTCAAGCTTATATGACTTCACTTATGTTAGTCACAAAAGACAATAGAAGTATTAGTTATTCAATGCCTCAGCACCACCAACGATTTCTAAAATCTCATTGGTAATAGCAGCCTGTCTTGCTTTGTTATATGTTAACTTCAATTGATCACGCATTTCTGTTGCGTTATCGGTTGCTTTGTGCATTGCCGTCATACGTGCACCATGCTCACTAGCAAATGAATCTCTAATACCTTTGTACAATTGTGTTTTTAAGGATTTAGGGATTAATTGCTCAATGATTTCAACTTTAGATGGTTCAAAAGTATAATCGGCACTCGCAGTTTCTTCAACTTCTAATGGAACAATTGGTAAAAATTGTTCGGTCATTACAATTTGGGTAGCAGCATTTTTAAACTTATTGTAAACAATCTCAATACGATCATATTCACCTTCCGTAAAAAGAGCCATTAAACTTTCAGCAATTTCAGCTACGTTGTCAAAAGTTAAATCGTCATAAACTTCACTATAATTAGCAATTACTTTATAACGCTTCTCAAGGTAATCATTAGCTTTTTTACCAACTGCAACGAAATCTACTTGTTTATCAGCGTAAACATTTTCGACCAAATTGGTTGATTGCTTTAAAATATTAGTGTTAAAAGCACCACAAAGACCTCTATTAGAAGTAACTGATACCACTAAAACCTTGTTTACAACACGATTATCGGCATAAACACTACCGGAATCACCTTCTAAACTAGCACTTAAGTTTTGTAATAGTTCAGTAAGTTTATCTGCATAAGGTCTCATTGCCGTAATAGCATCTTGCGCCTTTTTCAATTTTGCAGCAGATACCATTTTCATAGCACTGGTAATCTGCATCGTTGAAGAAACCGATGAAATCCTATTACGTATCTCCTTTAAATTTGCCATTTTATTCAGTATTTAGTAAATAGTATAAAGTAATGAGTTACTCTTTTGCTTTGTACTTTTTACTTAGTGTTCAATACTCTGAACTATTTTTAATAATCATATTTAATTAAAGTCCCATCCATTTGGTATTGAAAATCAAAGCTGGTACCACCCGACATAGGCTCTAGTGTTAAAAAATACTGCATTGATTCAAAATTACCATCATTAGGGGCATTTACTAAAATAAGCTGCACCTTACCATCAATCTTCTTATCAGCCTTAAGCTTCGCTTTAGCATCATCAACAATTTTACCAAGAACATCAAACTTAACTTGTTTACCTACTTGGAACATATAATCTTCTGCTTTTGCGCCCTCAGGAACCTCAAGAGTAATATCTGAATTTTGCTTCCATGAACCTTGAAAGAGTGCCCAATCAGCCATTTTCATAGAAGAAGGGTCCTCTGTATTTGTAACAGAAACTACCGATCCTAAATCACTCGATGTTACATTGATAGAAGTATAATAGGCATCGCCAAATTCACTTTGTAATTCAACTCCTAAAGATTGTATAGAAGCAGCGTTCTCAGCGTAATTTGTTTTACCATTACCACAAGACATTAAAGTTAATAGACTTATAAAAAATACACTTTTTAAAACAGTTTTCATATTATAAAGGTTTATAGGTTACTATTTACAAGTCATAACTAATGACTATTTCTTATACTTTGCTGAAAGCTCTTTACAAACAGAAGTCAATGTATCTGTAACCTCATCGGTTAATTTACCAGACTTCAATGTATCTAGAACACCTCTATGCTTAGCATTCAAGAACTCTAGGTAATCACGTTCAAATTCTTTTACTTTCTCAACCGGCACATCTCTTAACAAGTTCTTAGAACCAGCATAGATAATGGCAACTTGATCTTCAACAGTATAAGGATCGTTCTGTGCTTGCTTTAATATCTCAACATTTCTACGACCTTTTTCAATTACGTTCAATGTAGCAGCATCTAAATCTGAACCAAACTTAGCAAACGCTTCTAATTCACGAAACTGAGCTTGATCTAATTTCAATGTACCAGAAACCTTCTTCATTGATTTAATCTGAGCGTTACCACCAACACGAGATACAGAGATACCAACGTTAATTGCCGGTCTTACACCTTGGTTGAATAAATCTTGCTCTAAGAATATCTGTCCGTCAGTAATAGAAATTACGTTGGTTGGGATATAAGCAGAAACGTCACCCGCTTGAGTTTCAATAATAGGCAATGCCGTTAAAGAACCTCCACCTTTTACCATTGGCTTTAATACCTCTGGCAAATCATTCATTTCTTTTGCGATATCATCATCATTGATAACTTTTGCTGCACGCTCTAATAATCTAGAGTGTAGGTAGAAAACGTCGCCTGGGTAAGCCTCACGTCCTGGTGGTCTTCTTAATAAAAGAGACACCTCACGGTAAGCAACCGCTTGTTTAGATAAATCATCATATATAATTAATGCAGGACGACCTGTATCACGGAAATATTCTCCAATAGATGCTCCCGTAAACGGTGCATATACTTGCATTGGAGCAGGATCAGATGCATTAGCAGCTACGATAGTAGTATATGCCATTGCTCCTTTATCTTCCAATACTTGAGCGATACCAGCAACAGTAGATGCTTTCTGACCTATGGCAACATAGATACAGTAAACAGGCTCACCAGCATCATAAAATTCTTTTTGGTTTAGAATGGTATCGATACAAACTGTAGTCTTACCAGTTTGACGGTCACCAATAACAAGTTCTCTTTGACCTCTACCAACCGGGATCATCGCATCAATTGCTTTAATACCAGATTGCATTGGCTCAGTTACAGGCTCTCTATAGATTACCCCTGGAGCTTTACGCTCTAATGGCATCTCATAAGTATCACCAGATATAGGTCCTTTACCATCGATAGGGTTACCTAGAGTATCAACTACACGACCAACAATACCTTCACCTACTTTTACAGAAGCAATACGTTGTGTACGTTTAACCGTATCACCTTCACCAACTGATTTAGAAGGGCCTAAAAGAACGACACCAACGTTATCTTCTTCAAGGTTCAAAACGATACCTTCAAGTCCGCCTTCGAACTCAACCAATTCTCCGTATTGAGCGTTCGCTAATCCGTAGATTCTTGCGATACCATCACCAACTTGTAATACAGTACCTACTTCGTCTAAAGTAGCGGTAGCATCAAATCCAGATAATTGTTTCTTTAAAATTGCTGATACTTCAGCGGCTTTTACTCCTGCCATATCTTACTTATTAATTTACTGTAATATTTTTACCAAGGACTATTACCTTTTTTAATCAACTCTCCTATTAACTCGGTTAAAAACTCTTGCTTTGTAACCTTACTTAATTGTCTTTTCGCTTTGTAATCAAAATTAGATCCATCTTGCAATGAAACCTTAACAGGTGACTGAATATCTGTTGTTGCTGTTGCAACTAAATTTCCCTCAACATCATATACTTTTATAGGAGTTGATCTAGTTCCTGAATAATCATCAGGTGAAGTTACATTTCCAATTACCTCAGTACCCATTCTACCACCTTTTGTAATACTCAAATCTTGTTGAACAAAAGGATTAATAGCTGCTACTTTTGCTTCTAACTCTTTACCTTGGTTTTTAGCTTTATTAACAACTGCTTTTGCTTTACTTTCTGTTATAGTCTCTAAAAATGCATTAATCTTATCAGTATTCACATTTCCAGCTAAATCAAAAAACTCAAGCTTTTGCATTAAAAAACTAATAATTTTCTTCTTACCAGTCCCATAATCAGGATCAATATCTATAGCATTAGTTTTGGAAAAATCGGCATTTGATATTTCTAACCAGCTCTCTTTAGCCCCATTTGGCACCAACATTCTTCCTATACTATTTACTTGAAGAAATAATTCTGATGAAGTTGAATTCGTAAATGAATACAAAATATCATAATCGCCCATGGTCTTTGTAGCCCTATGCTCTGTTTCCATCTTTACAGGAATAGCAACTTTATCAACTAATATAACACCTTTCTTAACACCAATTTTTTGAGCACTAATAGAAACACTCAAAAGTAAAACAAGTCCAAAAACTACTCTATTCATATTATAGACTATTTGAAAATTCTCTTTTTAAATTATTAAGCTTGTTGCTTACGCTAGCATCATACTGTAAATCTCCAACTCTTAGGATGAAGCCTCCAATAATACTTTCGTCAACCTTGCTTTCAATGGTAACTTCATTACCTGTAAGTTCAGCAACTTTCTTTAATATTTTCTTTTCCATAGCAGCATCTAAAGGTACTGCAGTTGTAACGTAAGCTACATCTTTACCTTTTTGTTGCTCATTAAGGATAATGTATTTTAAGGCAACTTCGTTTAGCATTCCTAAACGTTTGTTGTCTACCAACATATTAATAGTACCTTCTGTAATTGAATGGCAACCCTTGAATATTTCAAGTAAAGCATTCTTTTTCATCGTACCAGAAACAACCGGACTAGCCAATACATCTTTAAGTTCTTTACTATCTGAAATAGTAGCGGCGATTGAACGCATATCTTTCTCAACAGCATCCAAGGCTTTGTTTTCCTTGGCCATATCCAATATTGCCTTTGCGTAACGTAATGCAGCTCTAGATTCGCTCATTATTTCTTTTAGTTAAGTTTTATATCGCTCAACATTGTATCTACCAATTTCAATTGCTTGTCATTACTAGATAAATCCTCTTTCAATACTTTCTCTGCTATAGCAACAGACAATTCTGCAACCTGACTTTTAATGTCAGCAACAGCAGCTTTTTTCTCACTTTCGATTGCCGTTTGTGCTTGCTTTAACATCTTATCACCTTCAAGCTTTGCTTGCTCTTTAGAATCAGAAATCATTTTTTCTTTGATTTCACGAGCTTCTTTCAACATAGCCTCACGTTCTGCACGTGCTTCTTGAAGCATCTTCTCATTATCAGCTTGTAAGTTTTGCATATCTGCCTTAGCTTTTTCAGCTGCAGCCAATGCTTCTTCAATACCAGTCTCTCTTTCGTTCAAAGAGTTCAAAATTGGTTTCCAAGCAAATTTTACCATCAAGAATATTAATCCTAATAATAATATTGTTTGAACTATAAACAAACCTGGTGAAAAATCGTTCAATAAAACTTCCATATCCTAATCTTTAAAATCTAAATCAAATAATTAAAAAACATTTCCTGCAACCAACCGTTACAGGAAAATGTCTTTGGGTTTTCATGTTCTTATTTTCCTAAGAACAAAGCACCGAATGCTAAACCTTCTAAAAGTGCAGCTACGATAATCATCGCAGTTTGAATTTTTCCTGCCGCTTCTGGTTGACGAGCAATACCTTCCATTGCTTTACCACCGATTTGACCAAGACCAAGACCTGCTCCGATAACGATTAAACCTGCTCCAATTAAATTGTAAGTTACCATACTAATTGATTTATATAATTAAATTAAAAAAACTCTTGTTAAATAAAATCTCCTCTTACATCTTCAACATCTGCCACTTCATGTCCATGAGAATCATGTTCATGTTCGTGATCGTGTTCTGCAACCGCCATACCTATAAATAGTGCTGAAAGCGCAGTAAATATATATGCCTGTAAAAAGGCTACCAACACCTCAATTAAGGTGATGAAAAATGATAAAACCAATGAAAGACCCGTTGCACCCGCAACACCTAAACTTTCTTTAAGTGTAAACATAATTGCAATTAAACTCATTACAACAATGTGACCGGCAGATATATTCGCGAACAAACGTACCAACAATGAAAATGGCTTAATAATAAAAGCACCAGCTAATTCTATTATAGCTAGAATAGGCTTTACAAATACAGGTACACCTGGCATCCATAAAATGTGCATCCAATAATCTTTATTACCACTAACCGTATATATGATCAAAGTGAAAATAGCCAAACAAGCCGTTACCGCTATTTGCCCTGTAACGTTAAAACCAAATGGCGTAAGTCCTAATAAGTTCAACACCCAAATAAAGAAGAATACCGTTAACAGATACCCTGTAAATCTTCTATAATGTTTCTCACCAATATTAGGTCTTGCAATCTCATCTCTTACATAAAGTACAAGTGGCTCTAACACTCTACCAAAACCAGTAGGTATATTTTTCTTTCCATATTGTTTCGCCAAAGAAGAAAAGGCCAATAACATTAGTAAACCTACTAACAACACCCCAACAACACTTTTAGTAATTGAAAAATCTAAAACTTTATGTGCATTTGTTGCGTGATGTTCTTCATCAAAACTTACTGTAGAAGCACCTGCATCCAACTCATATATCTTACTATGGAGCTTTACGAATTTAGAACCGTTTTTCTCAACAATTACATGACCGTTATCATCATGGTGAAATTCTGATGACATAAAAGTTGCCAACCCATTGCTTGACCAAAGAATTACAGGAAGTGGAAAACCAACATGCTTTCTTTCACCTGAATCACTTGTATATGAGAACAAATGAAAGTCATGAGAATCTTTAAGGTGATGTAAAATATACTCATCTACCTGCTCTTTAGAGCTAACTGCTCCCTCTGGTACAGTATCTGATACCGCAAAACTTTGTAATGAAAAACAAAGTATTAGAAGTTGTAATAAGGTTTTAATCGTATTTGAAACTTGCATCATTAGTTCTATATCAAAAAATTTAGCTCCTAGAAATTTTGCGCAAAAGTAGTTAATTATTGCATAAACTACCCAATTTTAAAGCTTTAAAATTTAGAGTCTTTTTTTGCGCATAATTTTAGATATAAAAAACACTTCTAGAAACAAAAAAATAATCACTGGTATTAGCAGCGCGCCTCTATATATTTGAGGCATAATCAGTTCCCCTAAAAGGTAAGGATAGAACATTGCCGCAAAAATTGTAATCTTAAAAACCAGCACACCCATATACATAAAACCCAATTGATCAAAAAAAGAATTGTTTTTTGAGGCAATTAAGAAAATGATGACCAATGCAAGGGAAAACAAGAAGTGAAATGTATATGCTTTGAACAAAAGCGGACCAAAATAGGTTGGCGGATCTAACAAAGCAAGATTCTGTAGAAAATAAGAAGTCGCGCCCACAACAGTGAACACGACTATATATAAAATGATATTTTTTAGCAACGTTTATTTATTTAACGCCATAACTTTTTTTATGACTAAATAGATGGACAAAAATACAGCAAGTAATGTAAATGTATCCTCTAAAAACGTTTTTTCAAATTTTTGATCTAACCACTCCCCTAAAAGATTGCCCAAAAATATAGTGACGCCCATTTGTATGGCTACACCAGATAAGCTTGCAGCATTTCTTAAAAGTTCAGAATTATCATTACGAGGCTTTTGCGGATCCATTATTAGATGGTTTAGAACCCATTGACTTACCACCGCCCATGGTACAAGAAGCATTAAATGTAGCACCTGGCTCAACCGCCAATTTACTTACTGACACCGTGCCCTCTATAACTGCGGACGATTTTAAGGATAATAGATCAGACACTAAAAGTTCACCATTAAAGCTACCTTCTATATCTGCATTTACACATTCTACTTTTCCATGAATGTAGCCGTCTTTACCAATCACTACTTTACCAGAAGTTTTTACATTACCATCTAGCTTACCATCTATACGAAAATCTGCTTCAGATATGATATCTCCTTTAATTTTAGTGTTCTTTTCTATTCTGTTAGGTTGACCTCCTACTTCATTCATACCTCTAGGTTTTTGTTTGTCTGAAAACATTGTTCACGGTTTTGGGGTTAAAAGCGTATTTCTATATGCTATTATATTCTTGTGTACTTGTACAATCTTATAGTTCTCCGATAAAACTACAAAATTCTCATCAGCAACAAGGTAATCCTTATTGTTTTTTAGTAGCTCGGCATACCCTAAGGCAAAATCTTTAGATTTAAATCCGTGTACCACTATAAATTGGTCTTCTAGGTTGTAAATATCTCTAGAGACAATATTCTTATATTTAAGATCTACAATAGATTGCTCTAACAGTTCCATCAACTTTAATGCCTGCTCTGTATTACTTCTTTTAAAAGGGAACACTACTTTCCAATTGGAAGTTCCTTTAGAATCTGTCTCTGGTGAAAACTCTTTTTGTTCTAACTTCGGAAGCTGCTCGGCTATCATTTGTTCTGCCTTCTTGCCCTCTGGATTATTAGGATACGTCAACGCAACATAATTCAATGCTTCTTTAAATGGTTCAAAACCTTGTAACCTACCAATGGCATTTGCCTTTAGCATCTCAAATTTTGGCACAATTGGGTCGCCCGTAAATCTATTGATGTTCTCTTCTGCACCTGTAATTACCTGTAAGTATTGTTGTTCCTTATATTGTTTAAAAAGACTCTCATAGCGTTTCTCCGGGCTATCAGAACTATCAGCCAAAACTGCTTGTGGATTCAATAATATTTCAGCGTATCTAGAATCTGAATGATTGGCAATAATATCTGCCTTCATGGTCTCTTTCAACGGACTATCAACTTCTTCATATATTTTATAAAGATTATATTTTGAGGGAAGAATTAATCGTTCTTCTGCGTTAGATGCCAATACATCTTCCAATTTGGCTGCTGCCAAAAGATTCTCGTTGAACTTCTCTTTATATATTAAACCTAATTGATAGTTGGCAAAATTGCGTTCTGTCTTTAAACTATCTATAACGGCAACATCTGTAGGTAAACGGTCCATGTAATAATCTAATGAGAATTTCTCATCTTCGCTTACCACACTTAAACTATCGCTAACACCTGATGCATTCTGTAATGCAACATTCTCGCTATTGATAATAGATTTATCTGACCAACGCCAATCATCCGTTAGCTCTCTATTGCCCCAACGGTTTTTAAAGTCGTTTTGTCCGTAGCCAAGACTAGTAATATTATAGAAATAGAATTTACCTTTATTTTCTTTACCACCTTTACTATTTGCAAATGCCGCAAAACCATCGGTAATTCTTGCCTTTTCTTTTTTCTGCGCAGCCTCCTTTGCCTTTTGTAAATCTTCAATATGCTTGCCAAAATAAGCCAGTTGTTCGTCTTTTGGCATTTCAAAAAGTGTAATTACACTATCGGAATATTGAACAATGTCCTCGTACTTAATAACATCTTCTAAATTGTCTCGCTTCTTTTTTATGGCACGAAATTTCTTGGTATTCTCGTTAAGGTTTGTCAACACGCTATCATAGTAAGCCCCTGCAGGCTTATATACGCTTTCATCAAAATTGTATTCCGCTAAATTCTCGTAATTCAGTGCATTCAATTTTGGCTTGTTTTGAGAAGCACGTAAAGATTTGTTGAAATAAACCAATGCCAAGCTATCTGACTCTTGCTCTAAATGAAATTCTGCCAACTGTCTGTATATACCATCTAAATAAGGTCTATTCTCCCTATTCAGTTCCATTTTTGTTAAATACTCTAAAACCTCTTCCTTATTTTCAGCAGTAACCTCAGTATTCTTTAATTTTTCAATTTTTGCATTGATCATGTAGACACGTGGCGACTTTCTGTTTAGTTCAATCACCTTATCAAAAGCATAATTGGCACTATCTTTAAAGCCCAGTTGATTATATAACTGACCTATGATATAGTAGTACCTGCCTCTTTCTGGGTTTTTAGTAGTGTAATGCGATGCTATTTTAAGATTTTGAACAGCGGTATCTGGTGCATTTAAATTTATAAACGCCTGTGCCATCATCGCTCTAGCATCAGCATATTCTTGATCTTTTAAACGCTCATATTTCATTAAGCGCTTTAAGTTCTTAATTGCCAAATCATCGTTCTCTAAACGAATGTTTACTTTCTCTCGCCAGATACTTGCTTCGTTTAACTTATCGCTTTCAGAATATTTATTTAAAATGTAATTAAAAGATTCTAAGGCAGGTATGTAGCGCTCATCAAAATAACGGGCTTTACCTAATAGCAGAAAAGCCTCATCTATCTGAGGATTTCGCTCTTCATCCTTAATATCCATACTATGGCGTTGAATAGCCTTGGTAGCTTTTTCTTCTGCAATAAGGAAATTAGGATTGTTGTCTTCTGAATCTAATTTGATTTCGCCGCTAACCTCTAAACGTTCTATAGGCAAGACTTCAAAATAATCATCTTGATAAGTATCGTTTAAAGTTTCTCGACCTTGTTCAAAAGCAATATTACCATTATACAAAGTATTGTATTTGGTATTTAGTGCGTGCCAATTACGGTTTACGAACTTGTCTTTTTTGACAGAACATGCATTAAAAAGCATACTCGCCAAAACACCGGATATAATAAGTTTGTTTCTAAGATTCAAAATAGTTGATCTACGTATGTATGTTTAACTTAAAAACAGCCACATTATTATGCCGTTTATCGGTAAACTGCATATTTATTTTTGAGCGTTTGCAACATTTATAGACCTCTACAACAAATTTTTACCGACCGCATAGTTTGTTTTGTATAAGAATGTTCAAGAGATTATTAAATAACTGCAGATAATCTGATCAACTACATCTTCAACGGATTTTATCTTACTTAGGTTAAAACTTAGAAATGGAAAACCGACCTAGTGGTCGGTTTTTCAATTTTTAATGTTACTTCTTTAAAATGCATTTCGTCTGATCACGCGTTGTCAAAATCTCATTGTTTTTTAAAGAATTATAGTTCTCTACTGCTTTAAAATAGCTAAAGATCCGTTTTATTCCATTACTGGCAGCGCACTTTCTGCACCAAAGAACACCTCTAGTTCTTTTAATGTTTCGGTAGATGTTTCTATGTCTTTGACCATCTCACCTTTATTCAGAACAACAATACGTTCGCAAACTTCGGTGACGTGGATTAAATCGTGACTAGAAACTAAAACGGTAACATCTTCTTGCGCTGCTAGTTCTTTAATGATTTGCTTTAGGCGAATCTGCGTTGTTGGATCTAAATTTGCAAAAGGTTCATCTAATATGACTACTTTGGGTTTACCAATAAATGAAGCTACAATACCGGCTTTCTTCTGGTTTCCTTTAGATAAATCTCTCAAGTACTTTTTCTGCCCTAAAATTTCGCCATGAAAGAAATCTTGATACTGGGCTAAAAGCGCGTCTACATCCGCTTTATTTTGACCACGAAGATCACCTATAAAGTAGAAATACTCTTCGGGAGTCAAATACCCGATCAAAAAAGTTTCATCAATAAAAGATGATGTAAATGGTTTCCAATCTTCACTGGTGTTTACTTGAACGTCATTATTAATAATATGACCAGTACTTGGCTGAATTAAATCTAGCAACAAACTAAATAATGTTGTCTTACCCGCCCCGTTATTACCCACCAAACCGAAACTTTGACCCGTTGGAATATTTAAGGATTCAATATTAAGTACTTGTTGTGAACCGTATTTTTTTGATAAATTTTCTATTGTAATCATAATCTTGTTATTCTAATTTTTTAGGATGAAATGAAATGCGTCAAAAGAAAAAGCTTAACTCGCCTTTTCTTTAAAACCTGCAATCATTCCGTATTTCTTTTTCTTGTATTGTTCCGTTATCAACCCTAGTAAATAGTTTTTCATGGCAAAACCTATGATGCCTAAAACCGATAATACTGCCACTGCCACTTCTAAATTAAAGATGTAATAGAAGATTGAAAATATAATTATAGGAACAATTAAAACCGGAACCATAACCAGAAACTGAGTAGCGCTTGCCCCTTGCATATTACCAAACGGACTCTGATCTAATTCTATCCTTTTTTTATTAAATGATCCAAAATATAAAATGACCGGTATATTTATTCCAAGGTTGTATAATGCACAACCAAAATTGATTGCCAATGCATCCCAACCGAAGTAAACATAAGGCAAGGTCAGTAAAAACATGAACACGATACTTACGGTAATTAATGATACTTTAGACTCCAAATACTTGCGCATGGGTATATTCTGGGACATCATCATACTATAGTAACTACTATCCCAAGCAGGAATAAATTGTCCAAAATTACTCAAAAAAATACCCGTCATAAAAATGCCTACAAAGGCTTTCATTGGCATCATACTGCTATACATTTCTTGTGTGTAAAAAACTAAACCGTAGAACACAAATAGAATAGAAATATACACTTGAGACTTCGTTCTTTTATTTCTCCAAATCATTTTTAGATCAAGCTGTAAGAAAGAACCCATTTCACCAAAACGCTTGGTCCAAGACATGTCCGAAGTATTTGCCTCTACTGCCTTAGTTTTAAGCTTGGCATCTAGATAAATCTTATCTCGCAAATATTTAAAATTGACATAATATATAATAGCCGCTAAAGCAATCGGAATCAATACCGTAATCGGGTATGCATAAAGCGCATGAAAAACAGGAGCAAAAAATTCTTTTATAGAGAACACTCCAAAATAATCCAATCCGTACCCTAAAACAAGTACACTAACAATGGCAATAAGAACCTTATCATTCTTATTAACAAGCAGATTTACATAATTAATACTTAGTACAATGCCTATAATTCCAACTATCCATAATAAAACATTTAGTACAGGATAGCCATTAAATAGTAAAACTATTGCAAACGGAACTATAAAGAATATCGTCAATAAATTATAGATAGATGCTGCTGACCTACCTAATATATAATGTGCAATGGTACTTTTCTTGACCGGTGTAGTCAAGAATGGTTTTATATCCATCACCGGAAGTTTCTGCATGAAATACCTTAAGAATAATTCCATTAAAATCCAGTAAATGAAATACTGGCTTATAGTCCACATAGGACTTTGATCTGGGAATATTTCTTTTAAAAGAAAGTACAATCCTACTCCTGCACCAGCAAGTGATATAAGCATATATACGCCGAAAAATCCCATTACTATTTTTATCCCTAGACTTTTACCAAGGTTAGAGGATCTAAAAAAGGATTTCCATTGTAATGAAGAAAAACGTTTAAACATTCGGTTGGTTTTAGTATTCAGAATATAAGTAAGAAAAATCTTGAGTTTGTTACAAACAAAATTCAAATTATTCTTAAACCTTCTATTTTACACCTTACTATATATCTTGAAAAATTAACCGATTAATTCCTCTTTCTTCCCCATCAAGAACTCCTTTTCCAACCTATTTGTAGTTCCCAGCAATGCTTTATCTAAAAAAGAAATTGCCAACTCTTTATCTCCTTTCTTAATGTAGTATTCGGCATAACAACCATAATATAAATAGGCTCTTTGTCCTAAATCAGAAACATCTATACTATTTAGTAAGCGGAGTGTTTTTTCAAAATCACTCAATTGAATACACACGGTAGCATGATTTAATAAGGTAAACGAATTTGGCTCGAACGCATACAGTTGTTCATACCAATAAGAGATGTTTTTCCAATTGGTATCTTTAAATGTTTTGGCATTTAAATGTTCCGAGGCTATGGCAGCTTCATAATGATAAACTGACGTGTCATCATAATCCATAGCTTTAAGCATAGCACTGTTTCCCATCTTTATCAATGGAAAATACCATTTGGCACGGTCTTGATGCTCTAAATTAACTATTTGATTATCAGAGGAAACTTTGCTTTCTAGTCGTGACATATGAAAACAAAGCAATGCAAAAAGTGCGTACAAACTGCTACTTCTAAATTGTTCCTTTTTTAAAAGTAATTGACAAAGGCGAATAGCTTCGCCACATAAATCTTCTTTTATTAATTTTTCTTTGTTTGTAGAATGGAAGCCTTCATTAAATGTCAAATAGATTACTTCCATAACTCGTACCATTCTTTCAGGAATAGCTTCGGGAGCTGGGTATTTAAATTGAATGTTATTTTTTCGAATAGATTTCTTAGCACGGGTCAATCGTTTGACTATTGTTTCTTCTTTAGTCAATAATGCGGCAGCGATTTCCTTAATACTAAATCCAGAAATGGTTTTTAAAGCAAAGGCTATTTGTTCGCTGGGGTGTAAACTTGGGTGACAGGCAACAAAAATCATTCGCAACTGACTGTCTGCAACCTCATGATCTAAAAACAGTTCGTCTATTTGTAAAGATGATGCCCCAGTTGTAATGCTAAGGTTTCTATTCTTTTCTGCTTGTATACTCCGTAGAATATCAATTGTCCTGTTTTTGGCAACTCGGTTCAGCCAAGCTTCCGGATTATCGGGAATTTTAGTTCTCCATTGCGAAGTTGCTTTTATAAAGGTATCCTGTACCGCATCTTCTATAGTCTCTATATACGACAACCCGAAAAAACGGGTTAAAATAGCGACCATCTTCCCGTAATGATGCCTAAAAAGATGGTCTACTACTTTATGTTCCATATGCTATTGCTCAAAAACCATTACTTCTCTAATTTCAACGGTACCGTTTAAATCATAATCTGGATAATCTTCTGCTATCTTAACAACTGCGTCAGCATCTTTAGCTTGTACAATATAATAACCACCGATCAACTCTTTACCCTCTATTAATGGAGCATCAGTTACCGTGCGTTTAGGACCGGATACTCTTCTTACATGCGGAACTAAAGCATCACCACCTTTTACAATACCTTGAGCCATCATTTTTTCATTCCAAACAAACCATTTTCCCATTCGTTCTTGTAATTGCTCTGGCGATAAACCTAATTCTTGGTAATCTGCACCAATAAAAATCATCATAAAATCTTTCATAATTTAACTATTTTAGTTTTTAAATAGAACTCACTCTAAGTTCTTATTGTTTACCCCATGACGTTACCGAAATCAAATTAGGGACAATTTTTAGTATAACTTTTTTAAAAAGATAATTTAAGGATTATTTAAACTGAAATAACTTCTGTTACCATCCTCCACTACTACTAATATTTAATAATAGCTTGACAGTTCGCATTGAGCAACCACTATAAATTAATTTTTGAAGCTCTTTTTGCTCTTGTGGTTACTGTTACGGCACGAGTTAAAAACTCACGCTAGGTTTCACTTATATTATTGGCAGTATGGGGTTTAATAATATTCCTCTATCTAGTATGGAGCCTCTTGAAAACGAGCACCAGTGTAGATATTATATTAATTTATTAAACCTGCACTAACTTGGCACAGTACTCGTCACAGACAAGCGCTAGCGGGGGGCATTATCTATATATCTAAATAATCAGAAACTTCTTCCCATTCTACATCGTAAGTTATGTTATAGCCGAAATCATACTGATATTCTTTATTTTCAATTATCTTTTTTAAGATTGTATTTGTAATATCAGCATCGTGCAACATCCAAACTAAATCCGCTTCTCCACTATAACATATATTTACAATAAAAAGAGCACTTGGTTTTTCGTTTAAATTAAATTCATTCTCTAATCTTAATC
Organism: Maribacter sp.; assembly: GCF_039968975.1. Classification (GTDB taxonomy): domain Bacteria; phylum Bacteroidota; class Bacteroidia; order Flavobacteriales; family Flavobacteriaceae; genus Maribacter. The sequence goes on from NZ_JBDVOT010000153.1 coordinate 53,521, forward strand.
TAAATTTATTAATCAAACTTAGCTCTCTTCTTGTAGGTCTTAAATCATCATCTTTATCTTCATATTTCAATCTTAATGTTAAATTCCAAGGAAAAATTTTCTTATAATCAAAATTACATAATGACTTATTTACTATACAGAGCCCTGGAATTGAATTCATTTCTAAAGGAATTTCAACTAAAAATTCATCTTTAAATACTACATATTGAAAATAATCTTTCATGACTTTGTTTTAATTTGTTTATTTCCGTTTGCATCAAAATAATCTGTTTGCCCCCGCTACCGCCAGTTTAAAACTGGTGAAGACAACAGTAAGCCATTAGCTAATTAACGCCAACTGGGACCAGTATGGGAATTATTATATGGATTTATTAACCAATACTTACACGTTACGGCACTCGTCACAGACGAGCGCTAGCCGGGATACGTAACTATATCAAAATAAAAAGATTCCAATAAAAATCTTATCTAAATAATTCTCTTAAAGCTTACAATACTAACATCTAAATGAACCTAACGACTTTATCAACATAAATTATCATACTCTCTATAAAAATCCATGACGAGAAAAATAAATACAACAAAGCTTTTAACAAAATATGCTTATCGTAATATTTATCTCTGTTTTTCAGTATAGTATCATTATATTCTTTATACTCATAATGGTAATAATTAATACCATATATCAAGATATTAATAAAAAGGTAAAACCATTTTAAAGAAAATTCAAACGTTACATTAGTAAATAAAAAAAGCAAATTAACTAATGTCAAAATATTGATTGATTGACAAAAACTGATAAACATAAGCTTTTGAATGCTAGAATCTATATCATTCTTGTTAAGCCTAGAATAATCCGAATAATATAATTTATCGTAAAAAAAACGTATAAAGGAAAAAAATCCTCTCATAAAATATTAATTATTAACTACTATTCTATAGCATAGTTTTCCAATCCCCGCTACCGCCAGTTTGCAACTGGTGGCCGCAACAGTAAGTCATTAGCTAGTTAACGCCAGCCTGGGACCAGTTTTGAAATTATATTTTATCGATATATAACCCAATACTTAATAGGTACGGCACTCGTCACAGACAAGCACTAGCAAAATAAAAACCAATTATACTATCCTAAAAGTTAAACAAAAATTAACAAAACCTACTTTTTTGACAAATGTCATATGATATCGGCAAAGCATGCTTAATTTTGTAATTCGATTTAAAGAAACGAACATATGTCGCATTTTCACCCATTAACGGTAAAACATATTAAGAAATTAACGCCAACCTCTGTTGCCGTTACCTTTTCAATTCCGAAAGAATTGGCACAAACCTTTAAGTTTATTTCTGGTCAGTATATCACCATAAAAAAAGAGATTAAAGGTAAAGAATTACGAAGAGCATATTCTATTAGTTCATCTCCTGAAAAAGATGGCATTACTATAGGTATTAAAAAAGTAGACAATGGCGGATTCTCTAACTACGCCAATTCTGAATTAAAAGTTGGTGATACCTTAGAGGTTATGGAGCCAGAAGGTCGTTTTGTATTCAATGCTTCTAAAGAAGTACAGAACATTGCTGCTTTTGCGGCAGGTAGTGGTATTACCCCTATTATGAGTATTGTAAAATCTGTTTTAGATAGTAACCCAAAGAATACATTTGTTCTGGTTTACGGAAACAAATCTTACGAAGAGACTATGTTTTATACAGATTTGGTAAAACTTGAACTAGAATATGCCAATCGGTTTTTTGTATACTTCACCAATAGTCAAACCCGTGAAGACAAGGCTTTATTTGGTAGAATAGATACCTCAACCGTGAATTATGCTTTATTAAATAAGCATAAGGACGTTGATTTTAATGGTTACTATTTATGTGGACCTGAAGAGATGATCCGTTTGGTGCAAGACACCTTAACAGAAAATGAAGTGGATAAAGATAAAATTCATTTTGAGCTTTTTACACCTACTGAGATAAAAGAAGAATTACCAATACAGGCAGATGGCCAAACAGCGGTTACCGTTCTTGTTGATGATGAGGAATTTCAGTTTACCATGGATAAGAAAACAATCATTTTAGATGCTGTTTTGAAGGAGAATATTGATGCTCCATACTCTTGTCAAGGCGGAGTATGTAGTAGCTGTATCGCCAAGGTAACGGAAGGAAGTGCTGAAATGGTCATGAACCAAATTTTGACGGATAAAGAAATAGCAGATGGCTTTATTCTTACCTGCCAAGCTCATGCAACAACACCTACTATTAAAGTAGATTTTGATGATGTTTAAGCTCACATAAAAATTAAATAAAACGGCCGGTTGAATTATGATTCAACCGGCCGTTTTATTATCTAGCTACTAAAGACTTCTTCAAACTTTCTTACCGCGGCTTCATAGCCTATTGCATAGGCTTTTTCAATGCCTCTCCTATCTAGTAAACCAATATGTTCTAGTTCTTTAGATTCTAGAACAAGATGACAGTTATTAATTTTTTGTCGGTTTATGGCATAAATCATCAATCCGGTTACTCTGCCTGTCAATTGAAATGAATTATTCAAATGCTTTTTCTCTAGTTGAGAAACTACAGATACATTGCTGCCAATTACATAATCAACTTTGGGAAGTACAGCTTCAGATGGAAAATTATTCATGATTCCGCCATCGGCATAAAGTTCACCGTTATATTCCACGGGACTAAAAACAGGTGGCAATGCAGCCGATGCTAACAAAGGTTTTATCAATTCACCCTTATCTATAAAAAGCTCTTCGCCTTTCTGCAAATTTGTAGCGACTACATGAAGTTCTCTATTTAAAGCCTCAAAACTATCATCTGGAAAATACTTCTTAAAAGAAGCTATATAGCTCTCGCTATTCAATAAACCCGGTTTGGCAACAGCAAAGTAATTGTATTTGAACAACGGTGTTTCCTTAAAAAACTTAAGCATGTCAACCACAGGTTTATCTGCTGCGTACAGCGCACCCACCAAAGCACCGATACTACTACCGGAAACTACCTTGGCCTCTATGCCAAACTCTTGCATTGCCTTTATAACACCTATATGTGCCATGCCTCTAATGCCCCCGCCGGAAAGCACCAAACCTATGGACTTAGAACCTAATTGCATCTATCTAGAATTAATTTCAAAAAAAATGCCAAGCGAATACTATTATCCGCTTGGCATAAAATTAATCATTATAGCGGACTATGAATCCAATCCGAAGGCATAATAATTTTTAGTGCCATCTTCATAAACACCTTCCAGCATCACTCCGCCTTTTTTATTTTCCAAAATGGAAGCAACATCATCGATATCATTTACACGTTTACCATCAATATGCGTAATGATAAAACCAGCTCTCATTTGGGTTTCACTCTTAATCTTACCAGGGTATAGTTTAGAAACCTGTACCCCACCATCAATATCCAATTTTTTAGCTAATTGCCTATCTACATTTTCGAAATCTGCACCTAAAAGATTAAATACTTCTTTCTTCTCTTTCTTGATAAAATCTGTTCCACCTTGAGAATTATGTAGCTCTACCTCTAGCTCTTTT
>NZ_JBDVOT010000154.1:0-5854 GCF_039968975.1 Maribacter sp.
TATTATTAAAAGACTTACAGCGTCAGAAATAATCGATTTAATTCAAAATTCTATAGTTACGATTCAAGAAGCTAATGAATTGAATTTCCTGTATTCCTGTTCACGATATTTTATCCGTAGAGATAACCAATCTATGATGGATATAAATCAAGTCTTAGCAAAACTAATTCAAGTCATTAAAGCTAAAAATTTAGTGAATACAGAAACTTGGTCACTGTTCTTACAAACATATGTCCTGCAAACTGGAATTTATTCTTTATTAGTAAAAAACGAAAAACCAGACGTAATAACAGAAGTTAAAAAACTAAGAACACAAAATAATAATCTAAATAAAGAACTTAGGACTAACCTAAATAAAGCAAAAGAATTCAAAGACGCTTTTGAAAAATTGAAAGGCGAGATAGAAACCTTCAAATCGTCAAAGGAAAAAGAATTAACGCAGATAACTAATAATCTGAATAGTACTAACCAAACTAAATCTCAAATTGAACAGACTTCAAACTCAATTTTAAACATAAAGTCCTCAATTGATAAAAACCTTGCGGAAGTTCAAGCATCAATAAAGAACCACACAGAACAAATCGAAAAGCAAAAAGAAGAAATTGAAGAAATTGAGGACAGAATATCTTTAGATGAGAAAAAATCAAAAGATATAATAGGGACTAATTCTTCAGAAGCTGAGAAACTCAAAAAATTATCCGAAGAAGCTACTCGAATTCAAGAACAATTAGAGAAACTTTTATCGCCAGCAATTGCCCGTGATTTACAATCAACTTTTAGAATTAGAAAAGTCTGGTTATTTTGGTCAACTATTGTTTGGTTAATTATTACAGTGGCAATTACATCTTTCTTAGCGTGGTATATTTTTAAACTATTTTCTAATGGTGATTTTAGTTTTGAAACAGAAAAGGTAATTGTTGCAGGTATAAGATTATTACCGATTGTAACTATTCTGTATTTTGCTATTAGACAGTTTACTAAAACCAGAGGATTAGAGGAGGAATATGCTTTTAGGGAAAGTATTGCAACTTCACTAATGGCTTATGCTGAACAAATAAAAGGAGATACAAATCGTAAAGACCAATTAATTCAAGAAACAGTTAATAAACTCTATGAATCTCCTACACAAAAAAATAAACTTTTCTCTGGAAAAAACAAAACAAAAGCTGACTCTAATTTGAAAGAATTAATTGACTTAGTGAAAGAATTAAAAGATATAAATATATAACTGTGTCCATCAAAGAGCTGAGATAAAAAACAAACAAATTCTTGTTTAATCTGAAACAATATTATTCTAGGCTCACAGCTTCTAATATCACATTTTTTGAGCTTTTTTGTTTTCTAAATTAAGAGCTTAATCAAACAACTAATTGCATACAGAACCGTTATAATCAATCAACTTAAACTACAAAATGGGATTAGATTTAATAACGCAAAGAGATTGTGAAGTAAAAGAAAATGTACCTCAAGAAGAACTTCTAAATCAAATTAAAGACCGCAACAGAGGTTTTGCAGTTTTAAATATGATTATTGAAAGTGGTAAAACTAGGGAAGAAGCACTACAATCTTCATTTACACAAACCTTGGTGACACCAGAAGGTAATAAAAATGTAAGTGTAAAAGTTTCTGATTTAATTGAAAAGACCAACCATTTAGAGGAGTTAGGAAAAAAGTGCGAAAATTGTCCTATTTCTCAAAATACAGCGTTTGGTTGTGTTGGATATGTCTCTTATCCAATTTCACAAAAATGTGAAAAATGGCTTGCAACAATTGCCGAAGAGTCAAATAAAAAAGGATTACCCTATTCAACAACAATAGTTTTTATTGAAGATCAAAATATAAGTGGACAACGATTTGGCGAAATGCGTAATCACGGGCAAACATTCTTTGAAAGCTCAAAACCAACAGAAATTGTTTTAAGCAAAAGTCTCTTTAAAAAGAAAACAATAGACACAAATAAACTACTAGAAGTAACTGTATTAAATGGACTGATGCAAACCACTCATATCAACTACTTGTTAATGTTATTTGGTGGTATTGTTTCAGGTCAAATTGAACCTAAAGACAGATATTCTAAATTCAACAATGAAGACAAAAAGTATGTTTATCTAGATTTGAATTTACCAAAAGACAATGACAAAAGTATTTTAGAATTCTATAATTATTTTCAGCATCTATTTATAGCATTAATGAACGGGCACGATGTATTTATGGATTAAGAGCTTTACTTGCTAAGCAAAGTTTATATCTTAAATAAATAACTATACCATTTAAAATGGGGATTTTCAATAAAGCCGTATTTATTCCTGCCACAGAATATACGCTACTCAACCTTAATCCTTATTTTTAAAAAATGAAAGAAGGCTTAATAAAAGATACCTATGAATTAATTATAAAAGAAATACAAACCGTAATTACAGTTTGTTATCTTTTGGCTGTTGGCATAGGTATGATTTTTAATTATAAGAAATATGCTGAGTTTGGTATAAACATTTTTGATTACGGAGACGTTTTTGATTTTTTAATAGCTCCATTTTCAGATGTTTACATCATTCTTTTTGCAGCGGCATCTACATTGTTTATTTCTATACTGTTCTACATAGATTATGTGTGGTTCAAAAGATGGCCCAAATCATATTCAAGATTCAATTTTGGGAGTGATAGAAATAAATGGTTTAAACAGTATAGAGTGTTAATGATTACAACAGGTCTTGTTGTGTATTTGTTTTTATCTGCTGGTTTTTACGGTAAATACACGAAGAAAAAAATAACCAATCAAAGAGATATTACCATTACTATGGTGGATAATGAAATGAAGAAGGGTAAGCTCATTGGCAAGACCAAGGATATTGTTTTCTTATTAAATGATGACGGTGTTTTTGCAATACCCCTTACTTCTGTGGTAAAACAGATAAAAATAAAGTAATGGGCATTTTCGGTATGTCTAAAAAAGGGAGTAATAAGTCCCATGTATTTGACACGGACAATGGCGTTTTAGGTCCCACATTTCTTGAAGGTATTACAGAGCATATAGAAAACCCTAAAGAATTACACTCGCATGAATGGCGCAGAAAACTGAGCTCACCCTCTGGTAACAGTAAATTCAAAATTAAATACTACGGAGAACTTCATGAAGATTATAATAACCTTATTGTAGAAACTAATTTTGCACCAGCTTTGATAGTTGCTGTTCATGTAGTGTCTGAGGTAGAATCATTCTTATTTGACGGCTGTAAACACGCGTATAATGCTATGTTTTGCGATACTTTTACGAAAGAGCAAATTACTAATAGACCCATAACAAATCATTATAAGGACAGCAAAGGGAATGATATTTTTGAAATAACCATTTCAACTTATAACGGTATTGATTATGAAGATGAGTTTAGAGAAGAGGTAGATGAGAATGGGCTGCTAGAACTCATAGACGGCACTAAAATAGATTTTGATAGTGTAAAACGTAATGGCTATGATTCATTACAAATTTGGGCAACTAATAATAACGGAGAAATTATGGAATTAGTATCTGAAGAATTGGCTTAAATATGTTTTTTCAATAATTAATTGTCACTTATTTTTCGATCAATTTTTCTAGCGTGTAAGAATGATTTTAAATGTTAAAATCACACAACTATGTTCACGTCGTTCATCGGTTAATGTAATGCATTCAGCGTCAATAATTAAGATAATTTGTAAGAAATAATTAAAAAATCTTACCTTTTTTTGTAGGAAAGTGTCATTAAAAAATAATATATTTACCATCCAATCAGAAGTTTCGAATAGTTTAGTTTCCCCACAAAAATTTATGAAATTCTATGTAAAGTACTTCTTGGGCAAGACTCAAAGTAGGTAATTATATAAGTATTAAAGGAATGAAAAATTCATTGAAAATTGCAGCGATTGCTTTTTCTTTATCAATTTTATTTACATTTTATTATTCTTACACTAGCATTATTGATGATAATGCTCAAGCTAACATCGAGCATTTGGACGGTAGCCTTAATACCTCGAAAAGTATAGATAACACGGGGGTTTCCAATGTTTCTGTTAATGGTACTATTGGTAATGAAGACCTAAAGGCGGCAACGAAACAAACTTTCTTTAACGGCTTAATTTCCGCAATTACTTTAAAGTCTTTATCTGCCGCAGATAAAGACATCTAACCCATTTTACATAGGTATTTTAACCGGCTAAAAATTTTGGCAATCTTAGGGTTGAAATTTGTACTGTTCAATGTATTTTAAACCACTTTCATTTTTGTAGGAAAAATAAGAATACTTCTAAAACAACAGTTTGTTTAGTATTTTAAATCCGTTGTTCCAAGGATTATACTTTTAAAGAACCGCAAAAGAATTTAAACAAACGATATAAGTCTTACAATTGTTGGTAAAATAATTATTAAGCATTTTGTAATTACAATGAATCTAAGAGTACGTTGAATAAACCAAGTAAAAGTATTGCTGAGGTAACTCATGAATTGGGTTTTTAATTTCAGCACTGTTTTTTACGATTGTTCAAAACAGAAAGAAGGAATTAGCCCTACGGCATATCGAGAGAAGTTTTGTGTGAATTAAAGCATAGATTTACAAAACGGTAATCGATATAATATGAATTATAACAATAAAACCTTTAGACCGGTAGTCAATACTAAGAATGGCGAAACTAGTCATGAAACCCTTTTTAAGTATACACAAAAAGACAATATACTAACTGCTAGTTATTGTGGTGGAGAAATACTAGAAGGGCACTTAATAGGGATAGTAGCTTTAGACGGTACTATTGACATGCGTTATCATCAAGTGAATATAAAAGGAGTATTAATGACAGGCAGGTGTATTTCAGTTCCCGAAATTATGGAGAACGGTAAAATTAGACTTCATGAAACCTGGCAATGGACTTCTGGAGACCAATCTAAAGGAAACTCGATAATAGAGGAAGTATGATACTTGAAGTCGCCATATTACATGTTAAGCCAAATTTACAAGGTAAGTTTGAAACAGACTTTGCACTGGCCAGTGAACACATTCAATCAATTGATGGGTATTGTTCACATACGCTACGTAAATGTATTGAGAATGATGGGCAATACATATTATTAGTAGATTGGATAGACGTAGAAAGTCATGAAATTGGCTTTCGAAAATCTAAAGGTTACCTGAAATGGAAAGAATTATTACATGACTATTACGAACCCTTTCCAACCGTAAATCATTATGAAACAGTTTTTGAAAATAAAAATACGCATTAGCTTACAATAACTATAGTTACCATATAAGGCAAGTAAAGGATACTTACAAATAGCTCTTTAGTGACTTTTTAAATTACTCCTTCACCAACTCCTTGCTCAGTTCCTCTAAAGAAATCCCTTTGGTTTCTGGCATTTTGGTAATTGCCCATATTAATTGCAAAACCATCATACCACAGAAAAAGTAGTAGATATACCATACCTGGTCTTTCAGTACACCTTGGGTAGCATCTAAGAAAAACGGAGTGATCAATGTAATGATCGCTGCAAATACCCAGTGTACACTAACACCCCAAGATTGCCCGTATGCACGAACGCTATTAGGGAATATTTCTGAGATAAATACCCAAATAACCGCACCTTGCCCAATGGCATGAGAAGCAACAAAAGTACAGATGAAGGTAATGGTAAGTGTAGACCCTAAATTCATTTGAAAACAAAGGCCCACCATAATTAAACTAATAATGTAACCTATAGATCCAATGATGATCAATTGTCTTCTACCTAATTTATCCAATAAGCGTATACCAATAAAGGTGAATACAAGGTTAACGATACCGATGGCAATAGAATTAAATAAAGATTCTTTACCACCTAAGCCCGCCTGTT
>NZ_JBDVOT010000155.1:0-3398 GCF_039968975.1 Maribacter sp.
CATACTATATTCCCAAACGCCCAACAAAAAACAATGTTAAAAAATGGGCTTTTGAAGCTTCTAGCGTAGTTCACCAAGTATTAACCTTAAATCCTGAAAAACGTAATGAAATTGTTTCAACAGGATTAAAAAATGTAGAGCGTTTTGAACAGGAAAAAATGATAGTACAACTAGACAAACTCTACAAACAAATAATATCTCAACCTTAGCAAGAGATACTCATATTAAGTTATAATCCGCATTATTATTTTATGACCAAAGTATTAAACGTTATCACTAGTATGGACCCCATATATGGCGGTATGTGCCAGGGTATTAGAAATAGTATAGGCTACATAGACTCTATTGAAATTGATAGTGATGTGGTCTGCTTGGATGAACCAGATGCAGAATATCTTGGAAACGATAATTTCAAAATTATAGCATTGGGTGGAAAAACCTCTTCTTGGGCCTATTCAAAACATCTTTTACCATGGTTAAATAAGAACATATCAAAATACCAAGCTATTATTGTACATGGACTATGGCAATACAATGGTTATGCGGTCAGAAAAGCTTTGAACCAAGTAAGAGGTAAAGGTGAGAATACTCCAAAATTGTTTATGATGACCCATGGCATGATGGATCCTTATTTTCAAAAAGCTCCTGAACGTAAACTTAAGGCCATCCGCAATATACTATTCTGGAAAGTTATAGAAAAAAAAATAATGAATAGTGCAAACGGAATACTCTTTACCTGTGAAGAGGAGCTATTACTTGCCAGAAAAACATTTAAAGGGTATTCACCTAAAAAAGAAATGAATATTGGTTATGGTATTTTATCACCACCATCAAAAAACCTGACTGATATAGAATCCTTTAAAAAACGACATGATATACTACCCGATGAAGAATATTTTCTCTTTTTAAGTAGACTACATCACAAAAAAGGATTGTTTAATTTATTGAATGCATATTCAAAGGCCCTTATAGAAAAAATAAAGCTGCCTAAATTAATACTTGCCGGTCCTGGTATTGAAAGTGAATTTGGTCAAAAACTCTATAACTTGGTAGAGCATGATTCATTACTAAAACAACATGTTAAATTTATAGGAATGATATCGGGCTCAGAAAAATGGGCTTCATTTTATGGTGCAAAAGCTTTTATATTACCAAGTCATCAAGAAAATTTTGGTATTGCCGTTGTAGAAGCATTGGCATGTAAATGCCCTGTAATAATTTCTAACAAAGTAAATATTTGGCGAGAAATAGAAAAAGGTAATGGAGGCATTGTATCGGAAGATACAGAACAAGCTACATTCGAAGCCCTTAAAGAATACAGCTCATTATCAAATAGCAAATTAGCTAAAATTAAAGAAAATGCTTTCAAAGTATACTTAGACAATTTTACCATGGAAAAAACGTCTAGACAATATATTAAAGCCATTACAGATGCATCACACTAAATCTAAGGTTTCATTAAAGAATTTCGATGCTTCAATAGGACTAGACCGTGGCGCAAGTAAATTGAAAGAAATAATCTGGTATCTATTTAAAATAGTCTTTTTTCTATCGGCATTACCCTATCCCAGTAAGTTAAAAGTTGGCATATTAAAAATGTTCGGAGCCAAAATAGGAAAAGGAGTAGTTATTAAACCTAGAGTAAATATTCATTTTCCTTGGAAACTAATTATAGGCAATTATGTATGGGTAGGTGAAGAAGCATTTCTTTTAAATTTTGAACTATTACACATAGAGAATAATGTCTGTATATCTCAACGTAGTTTTTTATGTGGTGGAAATCATGATTATAGAAAACCATCTATGCCTTACAGAAACGGTCCTATCACATTAAAAGAAGGGTGTTGGGTAGGAGCCAATTGTTTTATTGCCCCGAATGTAACTATTGGCGCAAACACCGTAATAACAGCAGGTTCAATTGTCACTAAAAATGTTAAAGAAAATATTGTGACCAGTATTACATCGGGTAATTTTAGTAAGCCTCGTTGGGTTTAACCTTCCTTTTAAACGTTTGTATTTCTCTGATAAATACCAAAGAAAATAACTTTATCATTTTCACCAAGTAGTCACTCATATTTCTGGCGCATTCCTAAACCTGATTTAGGTTAACTAGATAGATATTAACTCTTTTAACATTTATCTATTCATCTAACCTTTAAGTATAAATAAACAACCAACTAAATAGTATTATTTTGAAAAAAAGAATCCTTTTAATAGGCTACAATTATTCTCCAGAACTAACGGGCATTGGCAAGTATAGTGGTGAAATGATGGAGTGGTTGTCAAAAAAGGGACATGAATGTTCCGTAATAACCAGCTATCCTTATTATCCGCAATGGAAAGTACAAGCACCTTATAACAAGAAAAAAAATAGGTATCTTAAAGAGAATATCTTAGTTGGAAAAAGCCAATCATTAATAAAAGTCTATAGATGTCCTATGTACGTTCCAAAAAAACCAACGGGACTTAAACGTATACTATCGGATGTTAGTTTTTTTATATCCGCATTGATATTACTTATTTATTTTTTATTCAAGAAAAAATTTGATTTAGTTATTTCTGTTGCCCCAACATTTCTTTCTGGTGTGTTAGGTGCTTTCTATAAAATACTTAAAAACACCAGACATGTACACCATGTGCAAGATTTACAGATAGAGGCTGCCTTAAAACTTGGAATGATAAAATCTAAATATCTTATAAACATACTGTTACATGTTGAATGCTTTATTTTCAGAAATTCTGATAGAATTAGCAGTATATCATTGAGTATGATTGATAAAATCGAAAAAAAATGTAAGAAAAAGGTATTCTATCTACCCAATTGGACCGATAATTCCTTGTTTTTTCCTATGGATAATAAAGCGGAATTAAAAAGAAAATTTGGATATAAGGAAGAAGACCAAATAATTGTGTATTCAGGGGCGATTGGAGAAAAGCAAGGTTTGGAAATTATACTTGATTCTGCTCAAGAATTTACACAAAATAATCATATTAAATTTTTAATATGTGGTTCAGGTCCATATCAATTAGTATTAAAAGAAAAAGCTAGTCAATTAAATTTACATAATATCTCTTTTTTGCCTTTACAGCCAAAAGAAGTATTTAATGATTTTCTAAACATGGTCGACATACATTTAGTCATACAAAAAGCAAATGCAAGTGATCTAATGATGCCTTCAAAACTTACTACCATTTTATCTGTAGGAGGCATAGCTTTAATTACAGCAACTGAAAACACCGATCTTTTTAGGTTGGTTGACTCACATAAAATGGGCCATTTAATACAGCCAGAAGATAAAAACGCATTGACTTCAGGAATTAATTATCTTATTTCAAATAAAAAATTATTCACTTTAAAGGAGAATGCGCATATATACGCCTCACAATTTTTATCCTTG
>NZ_JBDVOT010000156.1:0-1807 GCF_039968975.1 Maribacter sp.
ATTGACACCCTGTACCAAATCTCCATACTCATTCTTCTCTATTTCAGCGTAAGTCTTACCAAAAGGAATATTTACATAATGCCACGCACTGAATTTACGGTATGATCTATCAGATTTTATTTCATCAGCAAAATTTGCAACGGCAGCCAAGCTCTCCCCTTCCAACAAATCTTCAATAGCGCGTTTTGCTTTTTTGCTTAAATGCTGTTCTGCAACTTCACCAACAACCCTATGACCAGTTTTTGACCAATACATATCATTTGCAAAAGTGAAATTAGATACTAAAAGCAGTAAAATAATATAATTCTTCATCACTGAAATTTTGCTCAAAAATAGTACAACAAACTTTAAGGCATTGTTAAAACTTGGTAAGATTAAATTTATATCTGAACTTGCGGACATGAAGAAGAAAACGAGAAAACCATCTAAACGAAAATTTAGTATCCGCAAAATAATCGGCTTAGGTATTTTGGGTCTCTTCCTCCTTTTTATTCTATTTATTGCCAGTGTCAATATTGGTTTATGGGGGGAAATCCCTTCTAAAAAAGAACTTTCAAATTTTCAATATCAAATGGCTTCTGAGGTTTATACAGCAGATAGTGTATTGATCGGTAAATATTACCTGTACGATAGACAACCTGTTGCCTTCCAGGATTTTCCTGAGCACTTGGTACAAGCATTGGTTGCCATTGAAGATGAGCGTTTTTACGAGCACTCTGGCGTTGACATTAGAAGTTTAGTTAGAGTGGGTTTCAAAACTGTTCTTTTAGGTGATAATTCTTCTGGTGGCGGTAGTACTCTTACCCAACAATTGGCAAAAAATTTATATCCTAGAAAGGAAAGAAACAAAACAAATATTGTCGTAAACAAGGTCAAAGAAATGATCATAGCCAAAAGACTAGAGAAGATTTTTACGAAAGATGAAATCATCACTAATTATCTAAACACGGTTTCTTTTGGTGATAATACGTTTGGTATAGAAAGTGCCGCCCTTAAATTTTTCAATAATAGAACCAAAGATATCAGCGCTACCCAAGCCGCTACTTTAGTAGGCATGTTAAAAGCTACATATGGATACAATCCCAGAATATTCCCTGAAAAAAGTCTTGGCAGACGTAATTTGGTATTAAGAGCAATGTTTAATAACGATTTCATTTCTGAAGAACAGGTATCTAATTTTTCACAAGAGGGTCTTAATCTTGACTATAGGGAATTTGACTACAATGCCGGTATTGCACCTTATTTTAGAGAGGAAGTTCGTAAAGAGATGCTGAATTGGATTGCCGAACAAGACCAAACCGAGACCGATTATAACATATATACTTCTGGACTAAAAATTTACACTACCCTAAACTATAAAATGCAAAAATTGGCAGAAGAAGCTATGGTTGAACATATGACCAAATTGCAAAATAGCTTTGAAAAAAGTTACGGTACCAATGCGCCTTGGTTGAAGGATAAAAAGTTGATTGAAAAAATAGCGCAACGAACTCCTACTTATAAAAAGCTAGAGAAAACAGGCTTGTCACATGCAAAAATTATAGATAGTTTATCTAAAAACAAACAACAGCGAACTTTCAAATCTTGGCAAAAAGACGAAGATTTAACTGCCAGCACTATGGACAGTATTCAGCATTATACCAAATTCTTAAATACCGGTTCTATAGCAGTGGACCCAACCAATGGCGATATATTGGTTTGGATCGGTGGTATTAATTTTGAACAATACAAATACGACCATATTTCTCAAAGTAAACGACAAGTGGGCTCTACCTTTAAACCCATTGTATATACTACTGCAGTGGAA
>NZ_JBDVOT010000157.1:0-11421 GCF_039968975.1 Maribacter sp.
AACTAGCAGCACTGCTGCCAATACCACTACCGGGTTTTATTCTTTTGTCAATTTCAATTTCAAACCCGCCATCATAATCAGATGCCAATAAAAATGCATTGCCGGCAACACCAGCTACATTGTTTAAGGTCTCTTTAGGTAAGTCTTGCCCTGTAAGTTTGGTTATTTTTATTCCCTTTTGAGATACTTTTCTAACTACCATTTCATCACCGACAGCATCTAGGGCAACGCCTAGAACATCAAATCCGCATGAAACGTTTGCAACTGTTGCAGGGCAAAAAACTTTAATTTCATTTTGGCTCATAATAAATACTGTTGTTATGAAATTTAGAAATTACCAATTCGTATAATATCCGCAAATATACCAGAAGCCGTTACGGCAGCACCAGCGCCAGCACCTTTAATGATCATTGGCTGATTAGGGTATCTTTCCGTATAAAATAGTACAATATTATCACTGCCTTCTAAGTTGTAAAAATCATGGCCTTTAGGTATTTCTTGTAGACCTACGCTTGCTTTACCATTATCGAACTGGGCTACATATTTCAACTTGCTATCTGCATTTTTTGCACTAGTGAATAAAGACTGAAAATGAGCTTCATTTTGTATTAAAGAAGCAAAGAATTCATCGTTGTTTGCTGTGTTTAAACTTTCTTCAGGTAAAAACGAATTATTGGTAATATCACTGATTTCTAATTGATTTCCACTCTCACGAGCTAAAATCAAAATTTTACGCATTACATCAACTCCACTTAAATCAATTTTTGGATCAGGTTCCGTATATCCTTCTTCCTGAGCTTGTTTTACTACATCATGGAAGGTAGTTTTGTCATTGAAATTGTTGAAAACAAAGTTTAAACTACCAGATAACACCGCCTGAATTTTCAAAATTTTATCACCAGATGCTATTAAGTGTTTTAGAGTATCTATAATAGGTAGACCGGCACCAACATTAGTTTCAAACAAGAAAGGGGCATTATATGTTCTTGCTAAAGATTTCAAATGAGAATAATTCTCAAATGTAGATGAACAAGCAATTTTATTACAAGTTACAACAGAGATACTATTGCCTAAATACTCGCTATAGGTTTTGGAAACCTCTTCACTGGCCGTATTATCGACAAATATGCTGTTTCTATAATTTAGGCTATTGACCAACGTTAAAAACTTAACCTTGTCTGCTTTTTCACCTGATGCAAGTTTTGAAGACCAATCATTTAAATCAATACCTTTTTCATCAAAAAGCATTGTTCTAGAATTAGACATTCCTATAACTCTAATGTTCAATTTTAAATTCTCTTTCAAGAATTTACGTTGTTCTTTAATTTGCTCTAAAAACTTTGCACCAACATTACCAACACCCATTACAAAAAGGTTAAGTTGCTTAATGTTTTCCTCAAAAAACTCTTCGTGCAATGCATTCAAAGCTTTTTTTACATCCTTCTCATTAATAATACATGAAATATTTCTCTCAGATGCACCTTGTGCAATCACTCGTATATTAACATTGTTTTTACCAAGCGTACTAAACATTTTACCACTCAAACCTTGATGACTTTTCATGTTATCACCCACTAAGGCGACAATGGCTAAATCATTTTCAGGAATTACTTTTTTTATTCGTCCTCTTTCAATCTCATATTCAAAAGCTTCATTTACAATATTTATAGCTTTTTCAACATCATCGGCAGATATACCTACACATATAGAGTGCTCAGATGATGCTTGCGTAATTAGCACCACGCTAATATCTGCTTGAGAAAGTACTTCGAAAAAGCGTTTTGAAATTCCGGGTATACCTACCATACCAGGTCCTTCTAAAGAAAGTAGTGCAATATTACCAATATGGCTTATTCCACGAACAGTCTTTCCTTTTTCATTTTTAGATTTAGTAATTAATGTTCCTGCTTCATCAGGACTAAAGGTGTTCTTAATAACTATTGATATACCTTTAGATAACACAGGTTGAATAGTTGGTGGGTAAAGCACTTTAGCGCCAAAATGAGAAAGCTCCATAGCTTCTTCATAAGAAATATGCGGAATAGCTTTTGCTTGTTTTACCATTTTTGGGTTGGCGGTATACATACCACTGACATCTGTCCAGATTTCTAATACATCCGCATCTATAGCAGCTGCGTAAATGGCTGCAGTATAATCAGAACCGCCTCTACCTAAGGTTGTAGATATTCCATCTTCAGAAGTAGCTATAAAACCTGGGCAAACCGTTACTTTTTTATCAGAAACTTTAAAGTGTTCAATGCAGTTAGCATTGGTTTTTACAAAATTAACTACATTTTTACCGTTGAGCTTGTGCGTAACAATAAGCTCTCTGCTATCCTTAAACTCAGCGTCTAGTTTTTCACTAATAAGGTATTCGCTAATGATATAAGAAGAAAGAAGTTCGCCGTAGCTAACTATTTTATCTGATAATTTAGGAGTGATTTCTCCAATAAAAAAAGCACCTTCTAATAATGTTTCCAGTACATTGAATTCACTTTTCACTTTACTTAATACCTTGCTTTGTGCTGTAACGGGCATAAGCTCTTTTATGGTAGATAAGTGTCTTTCTTCTAATGTACTTAGAATATTTTTATAAGATTCATCTTGAACAGAAGCTAAGGATCCAGCTTCTAGTAAAAGATCGGTTACACCTCCTAAGGCTGAAACAACCAGTATTATTGGGTCGTCATACTTAGAGATAATATTTTTAATTTTAATTATATTTTCAGGCTTGGCTACAGATGAGCCACCAAATTTTAGAACTTTCATGATATGAAATATTGACTTTGTAATTTAAAAAATGGTGTAATTAAACACGGGTACGGAGATATATAGTATTTAACCCCTAAGGGTGAAACATGCCGTAGTTGTACCATAAGTAATAGTAGCTGAAGTGAAATCGAATGTTATGTCTGTTTTATAGCAGTCCATAAATACTAATGGTTGAAAATCAAAAGTAGTACATTTGATAACTTAAACAAATCATTCCACAATTTTTTACGGAATAGTTATTTTTTAGATATAAATACAAGAAAGAATGAAATTATATAGTGCAAAACAGATTTATAAAGCAGATCAGATTTCCATTAAAAAAGAAGAGATAGAAAGTAATGAGCTAATGGAACGTGCTGCTTTACAACTCTTTAATTGGATGCATTTACGCATGCAAGGAGCTCCTGTTAAAATACATTTATTCTGTGGTATTGGTAATAATGGGGGAGATGGCATTGCTCTAGCAAGGCACCTTGTTGATCATGGATATAATTTAGAAGTGTATGTTATCAATTATAGCGAAAAGCGATCTAAAGATTTTCTAATAAATTTAGACCGATTAAAGGATCGTAAGGTTTGGCCTCATTTTATGAATTGTGATGATGAGCTACCGGTAATAGGAAGAGAAGATGTTATTATAGATGGTATTTTTGGAATTGGATTGAATAGAACACCAGATGCCTGGGTTAAAAAAGTAATTCAACATTTAAATAGTTCTGAAGCATTTATTCTTTCTATTGATATTCCGTCAGGATTATTTACCGATGAAGGTCCTGAGGATTTCGAATCTATAATTAAGTCAAATTATGTCTTAAGTTTTCAAACTCCCAAGTTGGTATTCTTTCTTCCTGAAACAGGCAAGTTTATAGATCAATGGGAAGTGTTGGATATAGGACTAGACCCAGAATATTTAAGAGAAACAGAAACTGATTATGAATTAATAGGTAAAAATGAAGTTCTTACCTTGTATAGACCACGTGAAAAATATGGACACAAAGGTACTTACGGGCATTCATTGATAATTGGCGGTAGTTATGGTAAAATGGGTTCAGTATGTCTTTCGTCTAAAGCAGCACTTTATTCAGGTAGTGGTCTTGTAACATCTTATGTGCCTAAAATAGGATATAATATTTTGCAAACTTCTTTACCGGAAGTTATGGTTTTAACAGATGCCGATGAAAATGAACTTACGGATATAAAGTTTGATATAAAGCCATCAGTTATTGGAGTAGGGGTTGGTATTGGTACAAGTGGGGATACGGTAAATGCTTTATCTAGTTTCTTAAAAAGTAATAAGTTGCCATTAGTAATAGATGCTGATGCTCTTAATATTCTTTCTCAGAATAAAGAGTTGTTAAAAGAGTTGACGGAAGATTCCATTTTAACTCCGCATCCAAAGGAGTTAGAGCGGTTAATTGGAAATTGGAAAGATGACTTTGAAAAATTAGATAAGGTCAAGAAATTTTCTAAAAAATATAAGTGTATAGTTGTTGTTAAAGGAGCACATACTATTGTTGTACAGAATGATAAGGGTTATGTAAATACAACTGGAAACCCTGGTATGGCTACCGCAGGGAGTGGTGATGTCTTAACAGGTGTAATTACGGGGCTAAGAGCTCAGGGTTATCCTGCTTTAGATGCGGCAATATTTGGGGTCTACTTGCATGGTAGAGCTGGTGATATTGCTGTAGAATCTACAGGATTTCAATCTTTAACAGCATCTCATCTCATTGATAATATGGCTGGAGCATATTTAGATTTATTTAAAATGCCAGAACAACCTGTAGTTGAAGAGGAGAATCAACAAAATTGATTTGGTTTAAGAATTAACTCTTCTTTTTACCCATTTTAAAGCATTATCAAATTCTATAAAAAACTTCATAGGTTTTTTATAAAACAGTTTTTCAATCTTAAAGTTATGCATGTCTATCTCTTTTACAGAGACAATTGCAAAAGCTTTAAGGTTTTCTAATTGTTTAAGATAGTTGTATATGGTAGGGTCAATGGCAAAAGAATTTTTGCGCAAACTTATAAAGCCAAAGTTTCTGTCCCTAAAATGAATTTCAGATATACCAATAATTTGATACGCTCTCTCTAAAGTTAATGTAGCTCCCTCGTCAAAGATTGATACCATGTAATTATCATAAACTTGAATTTTTCCGGTTTCTAATTCGTACTCCCGCACGATTACCTTTTTCTTGGTAGATCCTAACTTCATTCTTATATTATTATATAGTGTGTCTGAAGCGAAAGTATAATGAACTACATTTTCTAGGTAAATTTTTAGTTTAAACGCTAAAATATCGTTCATACTGCGTATGCCTACTGTTCAGTGTATTTGTATTCTTACAATTGAAATTGAATTATACGAAAAAGGAGCCCTACAAAGGGCTCCTTTTTTATATAGTAGTAAAGTGTGAATACCTATGTTTTAGGTGATTCTTCCTCTGCTTTTTCAATTTTAATGGTTAATTCTTCACTTTTCTTATCAAGATCGATATAAATACTATCTCCTTCTTTAAGCTTAGAATTCACTATTTCCTCTGCAAGTGCATCTTCAATATATTTTTGAATAGCTCTTTTAAGCGGTCTAGCTCCATACTGTTTGTCAAAGCCTTTCTCTGCGATATAATCTTTAGCTTCGTCAGTAAGGTTCAAGTGGTAACCAATATCTTTGATTCTCTTGAACAACTTCGCTAACTCAATATCAATAATCTTATGAATATCTTCTCTTTCTAGCGCGTTGAAAACAATTACATCATCAATTCTATTTAAGAATTCCGGAGCAAAGGCTTTTTTCAAAGCATTTTCAATAACACCTTTTTGGTGTGCGTCTTCTTGTGACTTTTTGGCAGAAGTACCGAAACCAACACCTTGTCCAAAATCTTTTAATTGTCTAGCGCCAATATTAGAAGTCATTATAATAATGGTATTTCTAAAATCAATTTTACGACCAAGACTATCAGTTAAGAAACCATCATCCAATACTTGTAGCAACATGTTGAATACATCTGGATGCGCTTTTTCTACTTCATCTAAAAGAATTACAGAGTAAGGTTTTCTTCTAACTTTTTCAGTCAATTGACCGCCTTCCTCGTAACCTACGTATCCTGGAGGTGCACCAACTAATCTAGAGATGGCAAACTTCTCCATATACTCACTCATATCTATACGAATAAGTGCGTCTTCAGAATCAAAAAGTTCTTTTGCCAATACTTTTGCCAACTGTGTTTTACCAACACCTGTTTGACCTAAGAATATAAACGAGCCAATTGGCTTGTTAGGATCTTTAAGTCCGGCTCTGTTACGTTGTATCGCTTTAGAGACCTTTGCAACCGCATCATCTTGACCAATAACGTTAGATTTAATAAGCTCTGGTAATCCTGCTAATTTATTGCTCTCTGTTTGTGCAATTCTATTTACAGGAATTCCACTCATCATAGAAACAACATCGGCAACATTATCTTCGCTAACAGTTTCTTTGTTAAGCTTACTGTCATCTTCCCAGCGCTCTTGAGCTATGGCAAGTTCCTTTTCTAGACTTTTCTCGTCATCACGTAACTTTGCAGCTTCTTCGTATTTCTGCTTTTTGACAACGCTGTTCTTAAGTTCGCGTACATCCTCCAATTTCTTTTCTAATTCAAGAATTTGTTTTGGAACATCCATATTTACAATATGTACACGAGAACCAGCTTCATCTAAAGCATCAATAGCTTTGTCCGGTAAAAAACGATCCGTCATGTATCTATTTGTCAACTTAACACAAGCTTCAATAGCTTCGTCAGTGTAGGTTACATTATGGTGATCTTCGTACTTACCTTTTATATTATGAAGAATTTCAATTGTCTCATCAACAGAAGTTGGTTCAACAATAACTTTTTGAAAACGTCTTTCTAGTGCGCCATCCTTTTCAATATACTGTCTGTATTCATCTAGGGTAGTGGCACCAATACATTGAATTTCACCTCTAGCCAATGCTGGTTTAAACATATTGGAAGCATCTAAACTTCCGGTAGCTCCACCTGCACCAACAATAGTATGAATTTCATCAATGAACAAAATGACATCATCATTCTTTTCAAGTTCGTTCATAACCGCTTTCATTCGCTCTTCAAACTGTCCACGGTATTTTGTACCGGCAACCAAAGAAGCAAGATCAAGGGTAACAACTCTTTTGTTATAAAGAATTCTAGAAACTTTTTTGTCTATTATTCTTAGGGCAAGTCCTTCTGCAATGGCACTTTTACCAACACCTGGCTCACCTATAAGCAATGGGTTGTTCTTTTTTCTTCTACTAAGAATTTGAGAAACCCTTTCTATTTCTTTTTCTCTACCAACAACAGGGTCTAATTTATTCTCCTCGGCCATTTGGGTAAGGTCCCTACCAAAATTGTCTAATACCGGGGTTTTAGATTTTTTGGAGCCTTTTTGACTAGAAGAAGCGCCAAAAGTACTTTCTTTACCTTCGTTCGTATCTTCAGAGTCACTAGGAAAAGATTCGGCCGTTGGCCCATCTACCATATCGTCGTCACTTGTAATCATAAACTTAAATTGTTCCTTAACTCCGTCATAATCCACCTTTAATTTATGTAAAAGTTTCGTAGTAGGGTCATTTTCATTTCTAAGAATACAAAGTAGAAGGTGCGCTGTATTTATAGAAGAACTTTGAAAAAGTTTAGCTTCTAGAAATGTAGTTTTCAATGCACGCTCTGCTTGCCTTGTTAAGTGTAAATTCTTTTTATCTTTTTGTACGCCACTGGCGTTAGGGTTAGAGGGACTAAGTATTTCTACTTTTCTACGTAGGTGTTCAAGATCAACTTCTAAAGCATCTAAAATGCTTATAGCCTTCCCGTTTCCATCTCTAAGAAGCCCTAGCATGAGGTGCTCGGTACCGATAAAATCGTGACCAAGTCGCAATGCTTCCTCCTTGCTATAAGCAATTACATCCTTAACTCTTGGGGAAAAATTATCATCCATATACTATATTATCTACTATAAAATTACTAAATATGATTCAATCAATGGCAAATACCGTACCTATAATCGTTAAAGTTATTGTAAAACCCATTAAATGCGGCTTTAATAGTGTCTAAATCCTGATATAAAGTAAAAATTAACATAACTATGCCAAGTGTTAATAAAAAATAATATTATTAAATCCACTTATTCTTAAAACGCTCAGGATTTAAGTATATTGGCATGCTTTTTTACTAATTAAAAAACAGAAGATTTTAAAATGGCTGACGGTGAAAAATTGATTCCCATTAATATTGAAGAGGAAATGAAATCTGCCTACATTGATTACTCAATGTCGGTCATTGTGTCACGAGCCCTGCCAGATGTCAGGGATGGATTAAAACCCGTACACAGAAGAGTTCTTTTCGGAATGCATGAATTAGGAGTTAGAAGTAATAGCTCGCATAAAAAATCTGCACGTATTGTTGGTGAAGTTTTAGGTAAGTACCACCCGCATGGTGATACTTCGGTATATGATGCCATGGTTCGTATGGCTCAGGAATGGAGTTTGCGTTACATGTTGGTAGATGGTCAAGGTAACTTTGGTTCTGTTGATGGTGATAGCCCTGCGGCAATGCGTTATACGGAAGCCCGTATGCGTAAGATTGCAGACGATATGCTTATTGACATAGAAAAGGAGACCGTAGATTATCAATTGAATTTTGATGACTCTTTAAAAGAGCCAACGGTACTGCCAACAAGGGTTCCAAGTTTGTTGGTGAACGGTGCATCTGGTATTGCTGTAGGTATGGCTACCAATATGCCACCACACAATTTGTCTGAAGTTATAGACGGTACGGTTGCATATATTGATAATAACGATATTGAGATAGATGAGCTTATAACACATATTAAAGCGCCAGATTTTCCTACTGGAGGAACTATTTATGGCTATGATGGTGTAAAAGAGGCTTTTCATACAGGTAGAGGACGTGTAAAAATGCGTGCAAAAGCAACTTTTGAAGAAGTTCAGGGTCGTGAATGTATCGTTGTTACTGAAATTCCTTACCAGGTCAATAAGGCAGATATGATCAAGAAAACTGCCGATCTTGTTAATGATAAGAAGCTAGAAGGTATAGCTAATATTAGAGATGAATCTGACCGTAACGGTATGCGTATCGTTTACATCTTAAAGAGAGATGCTATTCCTAATATTGTATTGAATATGCTGTTTAAGTATACAGCATTGCAAACATCTTTTAGCGTTAACAACATTGCATTGGTTAATGGAAGACCACAGTTGTTAAATGTCAAGGAAATGATTCATTATTTCGTTGAGCATAGACATGAAGTTGTGGTTAGACGTACACAGTTCGAATTAAAGAAAGCTGAAGATCGTGCACATATATTAGAAGGTTTAATTATTGCTTCAGATAATATTGATGAGGTAATTGCTATTATAAGAGCTTCTAAAAATGCTGATGAAGCAAGAACAAACTTAATTGAACGATTTAAATTAAGTGAAATTCAAGCGAAGGCAATCGTAGAAATGAGACTTCGTCAACTAACTGGTCTGGAGCAAGATAAGCTAAGAACAGAGTATGATGAAATTATGCTTCTTATTGCAGATTTAAGAGATATTCTTGATAAGAAAGAGCGTAGAATGTCTATCATCAAAGATGAACTTCTTGAAATTAAAGATAAGTACGGAGATGAAAGAAGGTCTGTAATTAATGTTGCAGGTGGTGATCTTAGTATGGAAGATATGATTCCAGATGAGCAAGTGGTAATTACCATTTCTCATGCAGGTTATATTAAGAGAACTCCGTTAACGGAATACAAGACACAAAATAGGGGTGGTGTTGGCCAAAAAGCATCTTCTACAAGAAATGAAGATTTCTTGGAACATTTGTTTGTAGGTACCAATCACCAATATATGTTATTCTTTACCCAGAAGGGTAAATGTTTCTGGATGCGTGTATTTGAAATTCCGGAAGGAAGTAGAACATCAAAAGGACGTGCAATTCAGAACCTTATAAATATTGAGCAAGATGATAGTGTAAAAGCATTCATTTGTACACAAGATTTAAAGGATGAAGAATATATAAATGCCCATTATGTTATTATGGCTACAAAGAAAGGTGTTGTTAAGAAAACATCTTTAGAGCAATATTCAAGACCACGTCAAAATGGTATTAATGCCATTACCGTGCGTGACGGTGATGAATTGTTAGAAGCTAAATTAACTACAGGTTCAAGTGAGATTTTCTTAGGACTTAAATCTGGTAAAGCAATTCGTTTTGAAGAAAGTAAGACAAGACCAATGGGTAGAAATGCTTCTGGGGTTCGTGGTATTACTTTGGCAAATGATGAAGACGAGGTAATCGGTATGGTTTCTGTTCATAATTTTGAAGATGAAATATTAGTTGTTTCTGAAAAAGGTTATGGTAAGCGATCAAGTATTGATGATTATAGAGTTACCAACAGAGGAGGAAAAGGTGTTAAGACTATTAGTGTGACCGATAAAACGGGTGGACTTGTAGCAATTAAAAACGTTACCGATTCTGATGACTTAATGATAATCAATAAATCTGGAATTGCTATTCGTATGAGCGTAGAGGATTTACGTGTAATGGGTAGAGCAACACAAGGTGTTAGATTGATAAATATTAAAGGTAATGACTCTATTGCTGCAGTTGCAAAGGTTATGAAAGATGAAGATGATCTTGAAGAATCTGAAATACTTGATATTGAAGTAAATGCAGAAAATGGCACGGAGGTTGATAATTCTGATTCCGAAGAAAGTACTGACACTGATAATTCTGAAACTGAAGAGTAACATTATTTAAAAGTAAACACTAATAATTAATATATTAAAAATGAAGAATAGATTATTACTTGTAGCGGCACTGACATTTTCAATGATCGGTTTTGCTCAGAAGAATGAAATAAAAGCTGCTGAAAAGGCATTGAAAGCTGGTGATTCAGCTACTGCACAAACAGCTTTAGAAGCCGCTTCAGGTACCATTGCCGCAGCAGATGAAAAGACGCAGGCGCAATATTATTTTACAAGAGGTAAGATATATAATGATTTGGCTAAGAAAGGAAATAATGATGCGTTTGAAAAAGCGGCATCTTCTTTTAAGAAAGTTGTAGAAATAGAAGAGGCTTCCGGCAAGCAAAAATATACTTCTGAAACTAACCAGTACATGGCAGCATTAACTGCTGATCTTGTAAACTCTGCTGTTAGTGATAATGGTAACAATAAGTTCAAAGAAGCTGCTGAGAAATTATACATGAGTTATACGCTTAGTCCAAAAGATACTTCATACTTGTACTATGCTGCAGGTAGTGCTGTAAACGGTGGGCATTATGAAATGGCTTTAGGCTATTATAACGAACTTCAAGAAATTGGTTATGATGGTGGTAGTATGATTTATAAAGCAACCAATGCAACTTCAGGTGAAGTAGAGGAAATGGATAAGGTTCAACGTGACCTTATGGTAAAATCAGGTACTTATTCTAACCCTGTAGATGAGAAGACTCCATCTAAAAAAGCTGAAATCGTTAAGAATACTGCATTAATCTATACGCAATTAGGTCAGGATGAGAAGGCTTTAGAGGCTTATCAAGAGGCTAGAAAAAATGATCCAGAAGATGTAAATCTTATTTTGAACGAAGCTAACTTATATT